>CAZFDW010000013.1:0-34994 GCA_964517865.1 uncultured Chitinophaga sp. | reverse complement strand
AAACAACAAAATCTGGTTCCGAGCGAACTCGCGCACACGATTTGTCGTTGAACCGGTTTTCAAAGCGATCGGCGCTCAGTTGGAACGCTTCATTCTTGCTTTCGTCTTTGTCGTGGTAGTGGTACTGATCGGATTCGTGGTCACGCTGCTCACGTTTTAGTGTGCCGACGACTGCGAAACACGGTTTTGCAGCGCATTGCCGAGGATGGTCTCGCTCTCGAAGAAGTGGAGTCGGCGTTTGACAATATCGAGCCCGAAATGCCCGCAGTCCGTGATGAGTGGAAGCAATGGGTAATAGCCTCACCGGTGTTGTTACGCATCACTCCAAAGAAATTGACGAATACATTCAAATTGACGGCCCAATGACAAGACAAGAAGTGGTCGATAAAGCGTTGCCGAAGCTCCTGTTGGAAGTCGGACAAATCACAGCCGGAATGAGACATTGATTCACTGAACAACGAAATTAAGGGCCAGCCATCTGTTCTCAATATTATGCGAAGTGTGCGTACTATAGTGGCGGCAACTGGAGTTTGCGGATGATGCTCATCGGCAGGAACAGATGGTAAGGGTCGTCGGACAGGGTGAGGAATCCATATCGCTCGTAGAAGTGCTTTGCAGACTCGTTGATGGCATGGACTTCCACCGCCCGAATCCCAATCTTCGCGGCAAGATACTCAGCCCTTCGGAGTGCATCGATCAGCAGGAACTCCCCCAGTTTTTGTCCCTGTACGGATCGATCCACTGCCAGTCGTCCGATCAACACGACGGGCATGTCGATTTGAGGCAGACCCTTCGCTTGATCTGTGGGCAGGGATTCATAGATGACCGTGTGGTTGGAGAGGGCGTAGTATCCCTTGACCAGAGTGCTGCCGGTTTCGACAAGCACGTAGGTCCGCGCCAGATCCTTCTTCTCGAACTGGCTCACCTTCGCCGTGAGCCACTCGTCCAGAATCGGAATTCCGCATTCGAAGCCAGACCGGTCGTGCCTCAGTCGGTCGAAAGGTTCAATCACCCAGGAAGTGGAAGGTGATTTAGCCACGGAGTTTTCCGTAACGACGTGCGGCTGCCTTCAGGGCCGCGTTCGGCCTGGCGTCAGCGGCGTCCAGTGCTTCGAGAAAGCGGTCACGATCACGATTCGAAAGACGAGTAATCTGAGCGTTATGGAGGACCTGACGCGCTTCTCGTACAACGGTGGAAATGGCGAACTCACTGACCGTCTGCCCCAGAGCGGAAGCCGCCTCCTCAATCGTCTGCTTCAATTCGCTGGGCAGTCGGACGTTGATCCGTGCATCATTTCGGGCGACAGTTGCCATGAACTCTGCCTTGACAGATGGGTAGAATTGTGTGGCCAATTGCCACACAGTGTACTGTCTAAAATGTTGTGAGTCAACTTGACGTACAGAATTTCTCACGCGATGCAAACGGCGCGTGCTACTTCTGCGATTTCCGTGACAGCGCGATCCGGCGGCGGTCGGAGTCGATTTCCATGACGGTGACTTTGACGATGTCGCCCACCGCGACGATCTCCGATGGGTCGCGAACAAAGCGGTCGGCCAGTTGTGAGATGTGAATGAGCCCGTCCTGATGCACGCCGATATCCACGAAGGCTCCGAACTTTGTCACGTTCGTGATGACTCCTTCCAGCATCATGCCGACGTGCAGATCGGAGATTTCATGGATCGATTCAGAAAACGTGGCCACTTTGAATTCGCTGCGTGGATCTCGACCGGGACGAGCAAGTTCATGCAGGACATCCCGGACCGTGAACTCACCGGCGTCGGCGGATATCAGGTCGGCGACGTTTAAGCTTGCAACGAGGGTCTCGTTGCCGATCAGCGTCTTCACGTCGGTCTTGAGGTTCGCTGCCATCTTTTTGACAAGTGGGTATTGCTCAGGATGCACGGCGGAATTATCCAGCGGGTGAACACCATCGCGGATTCGGAGAAACCCTGCTGCCTGCTCGAACGCCTTCTGGCCGAAACGCGGCACCTTGAGCAGTTCGCTGCGGGACTTGAACGCTCCGTGTTCATTCCGGAACGCCACGATCCGTTTTGCCAGCACGGCACCAATCCCTGCCACGTAAGACAGCAGAGACGGACTGGCGGTATTTGCATCGACGCCGACGGAATTCACGCACGATTCCACTTCGCGGTCGAGTGCTTTTTTCAGCATCGTCTGATCGACGTCATGCTGGTACTGCCCGACGCCTATGGACTGCGGATCGATCTTTACAAGTTCTGACAGTGGATCCTGCAGTCGATGAGCGATGCTCACCGCGCCGCGCACCGTTACGTCCAGATCGGGATATTCTTCAATCGCTGTTTCGCTGGCGGAATACACGGAAGCACCAGCTTCGCTCACAACGACCTTGGTGGTCTTCAAACCGTGCTGGCGAATCAGATCGGACACGAATCGATCCGTTTCTCGTGAGGCGGTACCGTTGCCAATCGAGATGAGGGTTGCTTTGTAATCGCGAATCAGGCGCAGCAGCGTAGCGCCGGCCTGTTCTTTTTCTTCGCGAGGCGGCGTCGGATAAATGGTTTCGCTGGTCAGAAACTGACCGGTTTCGTCCACCACAGCGATCTTGCAACCAGTGCGGAAGCCAGGATCGATGCCGATCGTCACCTGTGGCCCTGCGGGAGAGGCCATGAGCAGATCTCGCATGTTCTTCGCAAAGACCTGCACGGCCTCCGCATCCGCCTTTTCCTTCAGTTGCTGCATCAGCAAACTCTCGCCGGCCGGACGCAGCAGACGCTTGTAGCAGTCAGCGACGGTCTCTTCGAGTTCCGTGCGGAATTCAAAATTCGGGTTCGTGATGAGTCTTGATTTCAAGTGCCTCTGCTGCGTTTCGTCATCCAGCGACAGACTCACGCGCAGGATGCCGTCCGCTTCACCGCGCTGCATGGCCAGAAAACGATGGGCGGGCATTTTGGAAACTCGTTCGTGACAGTCAAAGTAGTTTTCAAACTTGCTGCCCTCTTCCGCTTTGCCTTTTTTGACTGTGGACACCAGTTCGCCCCGTTGAACCTGTTCGACGATCCATTGGCGGTTGGCTGGCGTTTCCGCCCACGTTTCCGCCACGATGTCGCAGGCTCCGCGAATCGCAGCGTCCTCATCGGCCACGTCTTTTTCAGGATTGATGAACGATTTGATTGCGTCTTTGCGAGTTCCCCCGAGTCGTTGTTGTCCCAGCAGGATATCGGCGAGCGGTTGCAGGCCACGTTCGCGCGCCATGGCGGCGCGGGTTCTCTTTTTGGGACGATACGGAAGATAAAGATCTTCCAGCACACGACTGTCAGTACACTGTTCGATCTGAATTTTCAGCGCCGTTGTCAATTGCCCCTGTTCGGCAATCGTCTTCAGGATCGTGTTTTTTCGCGCGGCCAGTTCCTTTGCACGGGCGAGCATGTCTTCGATGGCCCGCAATTGGCGTTCGTCGAGTCCTCGCGTGGCTTCTTTGCGATATCGGGCGATGAACGGGATCGTATTGCCATCTTCGAGCAACCTGACCGCACCTGCGATCTGGTCGATGGAAACCTTGAGATCAGTTGCCACTTGTCGGCAGAAATCTTCGACGCTGAATACGAAACCGACGATGTTTGCTGATTGATTTGTGCTCATTGCAAATCCATCCATTTCGTAGGGTGGCACATTCGTTTAACCGCGTGGGCAACGCCCCGCGCTTCGTATTTCAGATGTCAAATCTCAAATCTCAAATACGAAATTTCAAATAGAACAATCGCGGCCCGCTTGGCACGCGGTTAAACGAGCCAATGCCAACCGCGTGCAGTATAAGTCCACGCCATTGTACATAATCTCAGTGGGCAGCGCAAAAAATGAGGCTGTGATTCGAAAACCACAGCCTCAAACAGAGGGGAATTGCGGTAGACAGGACTTGAACCTGCACGGGTTGCCCCACACGCCCCTCAAGCGTGCGCGTCTGCCAATTTCGCCACTACCGCGAACAATTCGTCGCGAAGGATACCAACCGACAAACCCCAGATTCAAGCCGACACGCAGCACAACCTCGGTAGCCCTCAAATTCCCGCATTTCGCTGCGTCAGAATCGACACAACTGGTGAGGCCTGGTTCGACTGAGACGTCAACGAGTCCGGCAAATTCTGTCAGAATCGTGGCATTGAGTTGGACATCTCCTTAGACTCCCATGCATCAGGCGACATGTTGGCTTGTCCGGATGGAGTGTTTTTGCAGGTGAATTGGGAATGGATCAAAAAGTCAGCAGTGTTGACTATGTGCGTGTCGCCGAGTTCATTCGTGCGATTCGGGAGCGAGTTGGTCGTGTTGTGGTGGGGCAGGAAGTCGTCGTCGAACGCACGTTAATCGCGCTGTTCACGGGCGGGCATCTGCTGTTGCAGGGTGTTCCAGGGCTGGCAAAGACGTTGCTTGTTTCAGTTTTGTCGCGGTCGATTGATTTGCGATTCTCTCGCATTCAATTTACGATCGATCTCCTGCCAAGTGATATTCTGGGCTCAGAAATCCTTGACCAGAGGACCAGTCAGTTCCGGACAAAAAAGGGGCCAATTTTTACCAACCTTCTGCTGGCGGACGAAATCAACAGAGCAGCCCCCAAGGTTCAGGGCGCTTTGCTGGAAGCCATGCAGGAACGCAAAGTGACGATTGGTGATGAAACATTTCTGCTTCCCGCTCCTTTTCTTGTCATCGCGACTCAAAACCCGATCGAACAGGCTGGTACGTTTGAACTTCCGGAAGCGCAACTTGACCGCTTTATGCTATGCCATCGGCTGCAGTATCCGAGTCACGAAGAGGAACGTGAAGTGCTGAAACGCAATATGGGACTCGGGATTGAACGCCGCGATGGCGGCGCGATCGTACAGACTGAATTTGATGTGCTTGAGCGCGAGCCGGTAGGCCATGCCGATGATCTGACCATGGCAATGGAGGCCGTCAACAGTGTCCACGTGAGTGATACTTTTGTTGAGCATATTGTCCAATTGGTCAACGACACACGCAATCACCCGCAACTGGAACTCGGTTGCAGCCCTCGAGCCGGAATCTCACTGATCAAAGCATCTCGAGCGCGCGCGCTGATTCATGGACGCGACTATGTGACTCCTGAGGATCTGTTTGCTCTTGCAGAAGATGTGATCCTGCATCGTGTGCGGTTAACGTATGAGGCTGTGGCTGACGGCGTGACTGGCCCGGATGTGCTCAGGCAGATTCTGGCAAAGCGTGTTTCGTAGTCCATTGATTTGAGGGGCTCAGCTTTGCACGGATTTTTGAGTCAACTGACCGCTCTGGATTCCAGGCAGTTTGTCGTGGCCGTAAAAAAACTGGCAGACAGCCTTAGTTACGGAACAGATCGTTCGCCATTCCTGGGCAGCGGTGTTGAGTATGTCCAGTCGCGTCCGTACGAGTATGGAGATCCTATTCGATCGATCGACTGGCGTATTACAGCCCGGACCGGGAAGCCGTTCATCAAGCAGTTCGAAACACCCAAACGGCTTCCCTGCTATTTGTTGATTGACACGTCCGCTTCCATGATGGTCAGTTCATTCCGACGGACAAAATATGAGACGGCCCTGCATCTGGCGGGCGGGATCGGGCTGGCATGTCTTGATCGCGTCAGTCCGGTCGGGGTTCTTGGTGTCGGCGATCGGGATTTGCACGTTCGCCCCACGCTGGGGCGTGATCAGGTGCTGCAATGGCTGCTCAAACTGCGGCGATTTCGATTTGATGAAGAAACCACCCTGTCAGACCGCATTTCACAACTGTACCCATCGCTGCTGAACAGAACACTGATCATTGTCTTGAGTGATCTGCACGATCCCAACGCGGCATCTGCAATTCGGCAGCTGAATCAAAGGCACGAATGTGTGGTGCTGCAATTGCGTGATCCCGCTGAAGACGGCATTTCCGGCGGCGGCCTGATGCGCGCCCTTGAAGCTGAAACTGAGCGACACCTGATCGCCCACAGTCGTGATTTACATTCCGATCAAGAGGCGCTTGCGAGAGATATGAAACGGGCCGGTGTGGATCATCTGGTCATTCGGACTGACAAGCCGTTTGTTTCTGTGCTTCGTCATTTCTTCGCATCTCGCGGAGTCTTTACGCGGGGGACACGATGAGACGTTCATTGCCAGCACGTTGTTCGGGCATCGCAGCCTTATCGGTTCCAGTCCTGAGGCCCGCGAGGTTTGTCTGGAGTGCGGCGACTTGTCGCCGCTTTGCCTTTCATGCACGGCGTTTTTGTCGATCGGCGATGGAAAACAGGAACATTCCATTTCAATTTCAGGTGCAGTCGTCGGAACAAGCAAACTCCTTTCCCAGAGCCAAATTATCTGAAAAAGAAAGCGGTGACGAGTCACCGCACTCCAAAGGTCACTTGTCTAGGGTCTCGTCGTGCGGCAACTCTTGATCATTGCAACTTTGTGTGTTGTATCTTCCGTGCCTGCCGACGAAGTGACGTCGTCAGATCAGCCGGTCAAAGTCAGAATTGAAGGCAAGTCTGCGCTCAGCGCCAACGTCGGGATGATGGCATCCATTCAGCAGATCGTGCTGCCTGGTACCGAGCTGATTCCCGCGATTTCAGATGAGAAGGCGAATCTTGTCGTGATTCGGATTGATGCGGTTTACCCTCACGCCGATGGCTTTCGATATGACCTGACCTGGTCAGCCATGGAAGCGGGGACATATGACCTGGCGAAATTTCTTGCCAGAAAAGACGGTTCGTCGATGTCGGACCTGCCAAACATTGAGGTCGTCGCAAGATCCGTGCTGGAGCCCGAAAGGATCATCCCCAACGTCCCGAAAATTCCGGCGGGATCGTCGGTCGGCGGATACAGGACGACGATGGGGATCGCAGCAATTCTCTGGTGCGCGGGACTGTTTGCAATATTTAAATTATGGCCAAAGAACAATAAAGAACTCCTCGTCGGAGCGGACAATTCGCCGCAGACGCGCCTTGAACAGATTCGAAATCTGCTCAACATTGCGGTATCTGGTGATAGTTTTTCAGTTGCCGACAAAGTGAAACTGGAAGGTCTGGTGGTCGGGTTCTGGCGCGAACATAAGCAGATTCAGAATTCGTCGGCCCAGTCTGCGGTTTCCACATTGCGCGAAGATGTTGAAGCCGGGCCACTGCTGAAACAGCTGGAAAGATGGCTTTACGATCGTCCGCAACTGGCACCTGGGGATGTTGCAGACCTGTTACGCCCACTTCAGCAAATGGTGGAAAGTGCTGAATCCAGGGCATCCACTTATAGTGCTTCAGCATCATTGAATTCAATAGATCAACCGCCTGCGTCCAGTGTTGAATCCAGGTCACAGGGAGCCCGGCAATGACAGGAGGCTTCGAGCAATCGCTTACATTCGCAGTGTTCGGCTTGTCGCTCGAGCGCCCGTGGTTTCTGCTGGCCATGGTCGTGCCATTGACAGTTTCCATCTGGATCTGGCGACGCAGGGGGCGTCGAATTGCACTTCCGATCGATCATGGCATACGGGCTTCACGCAGCGTACTGCATTGGTTGGTGACGCTGTCTGAAACACTCCTGCCTGCGGTACTCGCAATTGCTGTTCTGATTGCCTGCGTTCCCCTCGCGACCGGGAATCCCACTACGCAGCGGCGGTTGACAAACATCGAATTCTGCATCGACTGCTCGGGAAGCATGTCCGCGAAGTTCGGCGAGGGAGATCGCTACGATGCTTCAATGAAAGCGATCAATGAATTCCTGAATTATCGCGAGGGCGATGCATTCGGGCTGACGTTTTTTGCATCGGATGTTGTGCGTTGGTGCCCGCTCACACGTGATACGTCGGCGTTCAGGTGTGCGCTGCCTTTCATGAAGCCAAACTCCCAGCGAGCCATTGGTGGCGGCACGATGATCGGCCGCGCGTTGACGAACTGTCGCAAGGTACTTGAAGAGCAGGATAACGGAGATCGCATGGTCATTTTAGTCTCCGATGGCCAAAGTGCGGACTTGTCAAACGGCGGTGATGCCGCCATTGCAAAAGAACTTCAGGCTGCGGGAATCGTGATGTTCGGAATTCACATCGGCAGTCCGGAAATCCCAGGCGAAATCATGAACCTGACATCTTCGACAGGCGGTGAGGCGTTCGTGTCGGGCGACCCGGAGGCACTTGAAGCGATATTTCGAAGCATCGATTCCATGAAGCCTGCGGAGATAGAAACTGTTGGCATCGAATATGTGGATTACCTTCAGCCGTTTTGCCTCGCTGGTTTGATTGTCCTCTGTGCGTGGATGCTCAGCGCGTTTGGACTGAGGTATACGCCATGGTAGAAATTTCAAGTCAGGATGTCGTCTACTGTGTGTTCGCTGCCGTTCTTGCCGCAGCGTTGACTGCTGCGTCCGAATTTCTCCATTGGCGGCGGATTCAACGTTTGAACATTCTGGCGTTCGGACCAGGAGGACGCCCTTCGGCGTGGGTTTATCTGGTCAGTCCGCTGCGCGTCGTGGCAACGGGCGCGTTGGCATGGTCGTTGATGACGCTGTTGTTCCTGCATCCACGAACTCAGACACCGGGAAACAACAAGCCCGTTTCGTTTGAAAAGCTGAAGCACATCGTTTTGGTCCTTGATGTTTCCCCGAGCATGCGTTTGCAGGATGCGGGCGTTGACGGCGAACAGAGCCGCATGGTTCGCGCGCGTGAGGTGATGGAATCTTACTTCCGCCGAATCCCGATGAACGAGTATCGAGTCACTGTGCTCGCGACGTACACGAAATCTCTGCCGGTGGTCGAGGACACAAAGGACCTCGCAGTCGTGGAGAATGTCCTGAATGATCTTCCGATGCATTTTGCCTTCGTTCCGGGTGAGACAAATTTGTTCAGCGGCATTCAGGGGGCCGTTGATGTTGCTCGTGGCTGGAGGCCGCGCAGTACAACGGTCGTGCTTGTGAGTGATGGTGATACGGTTCCGTCAACGGGAATGCCGAAGATGCCCCCATCCGTGGCGGATGTGCTTGTGGTCGGAGTTGGCGATCCCGTCAATGGTTCGTTTCTGAACGGACGAAATTCCCGGCAGGATGTCAGCACTTTGCGGCAAATCGCCGTGCGGCTGAAAGGCGTGTACCATAATGGAAACGATCGGCACCTGCCGACGGAGCTGGTCAAGCGGTTGACGACATCAGCCAACGGCGAGGAGACATTCTCCTGGAGTGTCCGCGAATGGGCGCTGGCAGTACTTGTGGTTTCTGCCCTGCTTTTGAACATAGTCCCGGTGTTCCTGCACTATTTTGGAACCACCTGGCAGCCTGGAATTCGGTTTGCAGGCAGAATTCAATCGGTGGCTATAGACAACGATCCCAGGAGACCGCAGACCGAAACGATTGGTGCAAATCAGGGATCCCTTGACGGGCCAGCGACGAAGTTGGCGTAGGGAGAGCGAGCTGAGCGATGACGTGGCTATTTGTCACTGGTTGGAGTGGCGCTCTCTTCGCTCGTCGCGGACGTTGTCCGCTGGGCTTCGTCCAGCAGCAGCATAATGAGCGACTGCTCCAGCTCGCGCGGCTTGTAGCCAAACGGGCCGCGCCCGCCTTTGTACGCGACGCGGCCATCCAGGTCGATCAGGTAGAGTCGATCCGGGAATCCGCTGTACTCGCGACCCACGACGTCGTCGATGCCATCGACCAGCAGAGGCAAGGCCATTTTGAGTGAGTCACAACAATGGACCGCCGCGCTGGTTCTTTCAGCGGCCGTTTTCGGTTGTGCAAGATTGATATCGACTCGTTGGTTGGACGCCATGCTCCAGCCGTCCGATGGATGTGCTTCACGAATGTAAACGGAATAAAAGTCGGCTCGGTCTTTGAACCGAGCGTACAGTTTGTCGATGACCCCAGACTGGGATCGATAGGGGCCTCACGTGAAGCTGCCGAACACGAGCACCACGGGCCGCTTCCCGAACGAATCGGACAGCGTGACATTGCCGGTGCCGTCGTGAATCGGCAGCGTGAAATCCGGGGCGATATCTCCCACCTGCGGGCCGGACGTCAGCCAGCCGAGATCTCCGCGCAGAAACATTTTGAATGCCGCAGCCGGAGTGGACGGGCCGGCGGAAGCTGGATTGGGATCCGGTTCGCTGGCATGTTCCTTCAACGGCGGATCGTCGATTGCAAACCGCAGGTCTTCGGGGGAGAGGAATTCAAGTTCCTCCTTGTCTCCGTAGCGGAAGAACTCGCCCAATTCCTCCATCGTGACGCGACCGTTCGCATCCGCGTCGAGTCGGCTAAAGAGTTGACCGGACATCCTGTCCTTCATCGCGCCGATATTCATAAACATCGTCGCCGGATTCGGATCGGCATAGTCAAGATCCGCTGGCATAAGTTTGCCGTCGTTGTCCCGATCGAGCCGCTCAAAAAGTTGATCGGCCTTCGCCACATCGCCGGGAAATTCCTCGCGACCTACGTTGCCATCTTTGTTCGCATCAAAGCGTTCGCTCAGCCAGGTCCAGTCGAATCGTTTCGCACTCGGCTTCCACCAGCCGGAACCCGGTCGCATAAAATCGTTCTTCAGGATCGCGACCGCCATCTCGCCCCACTCGGGCCGGTCCTGCCAGTCGTCCTCAAGCATCTCGCCGAGCGAATTCATGTTCTCAGGGCTGAGGTTGCCGAGAAGTTCTGCGGTCAGTGCAAACTCAGATGGCGTGGCGTCTGGCCGGGGAGTTGAGCTCTGAGGTTCCGGGCTTGCCGTCTCCGAAGCGTCGGTCGTCTGTGTCGTTCCGGACTCATTCTCGGCAACGTCGTTCGTGCTCGCTCCATTCTCCTGCGGATCTGCGAACGCACTTTGAAGGGCCGTCATGCCGAATACCAATGTGGCAACGAAAACTGATTTGATCAGGATCATGAATCAACGCCTCAGTCTCTCTGTTACTCTGGGTGACTCACCGGAACTTCCCGGCAACTCTTCGGGTGGCCAAACCTGGAATCGATTCTCCACTTTGGCGATTGTCTTTGGCTGACAGCCTACATTTTGACGGTGGCGCCGGCAAGACAATTCGCCTGACGACCGATGAAAATGTGAACTTAGTTACCAATCCTCAGCTCAACCGACGTCAAGCCGATCGGGGCCTGTGCGTGAAGGTGTCGCGCTGTGTTGTCGTTGCCAAACCGGGGCTCTACCGGCGCGGGGTCGGTTCCGCTGCACGGTGACAGGCACCGGTGGTGGGCGGCAGTTCGAGCCTTGCGGCCCCTGGACTGCGGCAGCCCTGCTGCCGCTTTGATCTCAGCAGCCTGCTGCTGAGAATTGTTGGTTGGAACTTGAGAAGAGTCTCCACAGCAGGCTGTGGAGGGGGAAAGCGGCAGCAGGGCTGCCGCAGTCCAGGATGGTGGCCCATTTGGTGTCTGGCACCGACTGCTTTGGTAGATGCAGGATACGGCATAAAAATGATCCGGCGGGGCGTTCGAACCTTGCGGCCTACCAGACCCGCCGGACCGGTTTTGCATTTGGCCGAACGGCAGTCCGCCGCTGAGACGAAAAGCAGCCCGATACAGGACGGCGATGGACTTTGCACCCTGGAGACCATTTAAGGTGCCTGTCACCAGCGTCCGCGCGGATCCTCTCGGGTTTCCGTCGCTTTGTTGTAGTCGCGCAATACGGCCTGCTCGAGAAGCTCGATAGCCCGATTGGCAAACTGCTGCGAATGGTCAGCGTCCTTCCCTGACGTGGCCTGTGCGCACAGCGCGGCAGCACAGGCCAGGTTGTACATCGTGTTCTGATCTGCTGCGGCATCACTGCTGGCCGTTTCCAACTGTCGCGATGCTTCAGGGATGTCGCCAAGCCATGCAGGTATCTGAATCTCCATGTAAGACCTGTACGATGCTGGAACCTCCTGTTCCAAATACCTGGCAAGCGACTGTCTCGCATCGTCCGCTCTGCCCATACGGGCCAGCGTCATAGTTCGATACATGAGAACGGTCGGCAACGCTTCACCGGGTTCGCGTTCCATGAGGAAGGCGAGATCTTCCAGAGCACGGTCGAGGGTTTCCGTTTGAAAGAACGCGATCGCGCGTTCCATGCGAATCTCGGGTTTGTCGAGTTCTGCTGCCGCTGCAGTCTCCAGCGCTGCCAACTGCTGACGATACTTTTCTATAGGATCAGGAATCACCGCAACAGGCGCTGGAGGTTCCGGAAGGATGCGCAGCATGGTTGAGCCGACGGAATTGACCAACCAGTCACGTTGCGGTGTGATTTCGTGCGGCTTTGGGATCTCGGGCAGCGGTAACTTCCAGTGCCGCAGGAGCCACCCTGCGGCACTGTGTGTCGGTGTATCGCCGTGCTCCACGAACCACTGCGACGCGACCGAATTCCACGATTCTTTGGCAGCGTCGATCCTTTCAATCGGGACCTGTCCCACAGCGAGACAAATTCCCGAGCGTAATGCCGGACTGTCGCTGTTCCTCACGGCATCCAGCACCACCTTAAGATCGATATCCCATTTCGGAAACTCATCAATGAACAATGTCCGCTGTTCCGGGTCGGGCCGGTTCTCGAAGGTACACACATCAAGGGCCAGTTCTGTGTCACCCAGACCAAGTGCCGCAATTGACAGCTTTGCCTTGCGACGCCAGAGGGGCTTGTCGGTACACTTGAAAGCCTCGGCTTTCAAGGCGGCAAGGGCGTTCGTAGAATTGGTCTGCAGCGCCGTGACGTAGTTGCCTGTGTCAGCCTCGGCGATATCATCGATCCGAGATGCCAGATACTCGGCATCCAATTCTCCGTAACCGGCCAGCGCAAACGCCAGCGACAGTTTGTGACGGGCATTCTTGGCGGAGGTGAAACGAGCTCGCAGTTCCGGAAGCACCAGATGCTCTGGCAAAGTTCGAAGCTTTTCCAGGTTGAACGGAACACTCGGGCCAAGATTATTCTGCATGGCCTCCACGGTGGTTTGTGTCTGTTGTCGGAGGTTTGTTTCCCGTACCGCCGAGGCCCACTGCTGAATTCCCACGCTCACCAGCAGCACTGTCAGCAACAGACCGCCCCACATGGCTCCATGGACCCGAGCCGCTTTCCGCAGCATGGCTCGCTGCGTGTCCGTCCAGTGTTCGGAGTCCGTCAACAGGCGGATGCTGAGCCATTCGGTGACCGTTGGCAATTGCTTATTCTCCCGCTTCGCAGTCCAGATCGCCGACCGTTCTTCCAGTATTAACTCCGCCCGGCCTTTGCGGGTTTCGCGTTGCTTGCGGGTGAGCCAGTCGCGGAGGGAGGGGACTAGGTAGTCGTGGGTGAGCTGATAGTATTGCTGGGTGGTACTCGGAGGGCTGACGCCCTGCCGCTCGCCTTGTTGTTGGCCTTCCGGATCGGTGGGGGTAATCAGCCGGAGTTCGCTGTCCAGAATTCGGAGTAGGTCAACGAAATCAGCAGGACGGTCCAGATAGCCAGCGGTCTCCTGCAATGCGGCCTGCGATCTCATGCCGCCCTTGATGTCGCTCCCGAGTTCCGGCAGCAGGGCCTTCAGGATTCCTCGCGCCGCGACGGCATGCAGACGGTGATCCGGATTTGCTTCGCGGGCGCTGAAAGTTTCCTCCAGAAAATTTACGCCGATTCCCTGAGTCCCGCCCACCTCGACCAGTGTGCTGGGCGTCCAGACCTTACTCTTCACCATTTCCGCGAAGAGCGCCAGTCGCACGGAAACAACTTTTCCTTCCTGAGCCAACCCTGTCACCACGTCGGTGACAAATGACTGCTCGTCCGCCGATAACTGTCCTGCGTTGGCAGGCAATCTTCCGAATGCCTGGCCGAACTTTTTGAGCACCGACGCTGCGTGCGTGACATCGAACAGATCCACCGTCGCAAAGTTGTGCCCCTCCACGATCCGTGTGTCCAAAGCTCGCATGAACCGGGCGGCGGCCATCGCAAAATCATCTCGCACCATCACAATCGCCTGCAGCCGCCCGCCGTCGCAGTGACGCAGCGCCGTGACCAGTTGTGTGTCCTGCTCGGCCCCATGTGCATGCAGCCATTGCTCGAACTGGTCCAGCACCAGTACGACTTTTCGGCCCGGCGGCAACCAGTTGCCTTCCCGCAACGATTCGCACACTTCCGGCAGCGATGCTTCTGCGGGAATCGCGGGACAGGCCTTTCGAAGTCCTTTGAGCAATCGCACCTCGGTGTCGGCGGGAGTCGCCTCAACGTAGATCGGCAGGACATGCGCAGCGAGTCGCGGGATCAGGCCAGCTTTGACCAGCGAAGATTTGCCGCAGCCGCTGGGTCCGTATACCAATCCCACCGCGAACGTGCGGTCGGTGTCGGTTTCTTCGAGTCGAGTTTTCCAGAAACGAATACTCTCCGGCAAGCCATCGCGATCCCTTTGACCGGGCACCAGTTCCAGAAAGAAATCGGCATCACCCGCATCGAACGACCGCAGCCCTTTGGGCACAATCTTCACGGAAGCCGGAGGCTGTGGTGCGGACGCGCGTGGTGCCGACCAGTGCCGCAAGTCGTCAACCAGGTCGAGGGCACTGGAGTAGCGATCCGTGACTTGCTTGTTAAGGCACTTCAGGCAGATGCGATCCAGTTCGGCGGGGACTTGCTGCTGCCGCTGTCGTGGCGGCGTGGGGTCGCGGTGTTTGATTTCGTCGAACAGCTCGTCGCGGGTATCTCCGTGAAAGGGCCGACGACCCGTGAGCAGTTCGTACAGGATGACTCCCAGGCTCCAAATATCGCTGCGTCCGTCCAGCCGATGCGTTTCCCCGCGGACTTGTTCCGGAGACATGTAGGCCGGTGTGCCCGATCGGTCGCCTTTGCGTCGCCGCTGGATGGTCTCATGCACAGCCAGCCCAAAATCCGCCACTCGCGGTCGCAACTGTGCATCGAGCAGGATGTTGGCCGGCTTCAGGTCCCGATGGACAAAGCCTTTTTGATGGGCAAACGACAGCGCCTCGGCAATCGACATCAGCAGGCCCACCGCCTGCTCGGCGGGCAACCAGGAATTCTGGGCCTTCATGTACTGCGCCAAATCCTGCCCCGCAATATATTCCTGGACGATGAACAGCGAGTCGCCCTCACGGACGACATCGTGGATCGTGACGATCCCGGGATGCGTCAACCCTGCGGCTGTGCGAGCTTCCTGCACAAAGATGTCCATGTCCTCAGGCGAAGAGAACCGTTCGCGGCGTGGCACTTTGAGTGCGACTTTGCGGTTGAGTTCTGGGTCGTCAGCAAGGTAGACGTCGCCGAACGCGCCGCGTCCCAGGCGACGTTCGACCTTGAAGCGGCCAAGCCGCTCTGGAAGAGCTGGTTCCTGAGGTGGACTTGTTGCGTTCCTCTGAGCACCAGCCGGGGGACGGTTGTGGTCCGTTTCGGAGACATCGTCACCCACAAACGAATCTGTATCGACCAATTGCCCGGCGGAGCGCCGACGTCCCTCCAGTATCGAAAAAGCCCCGTTCACGGCCTGGGGATACTGGGGAAAACGTTGATGATACTCCTCCACGTCAGCGGACTGCCCCGCCGCCCAGCGCAAATCGACTTCCTGAGCGATCAGTTCGCGAATTGCAGCGACCTGGGCGTCGGCCGATATACGGGCGGAAAAATCCTCGACCCGAGGTGACTTCCCGTCGCGCCAGGCTTGCTCGAACTCCACGCACAGACGGTTGATTTCCAGCAGCACAGCCACTGGGGGGGACTTGCCATAAGTCGTCACGGTCATCGAGCCGGGAAAATCGTCTCTCGGCCACGCCCTGCAACAGAGCATGAAAGGCCGAAAGGACGACGTCATCCTCGTCCGACACCTTTTTCGAAGCATTCCCCAGCTTGCAACTCGCCAGACGCAGAAGCTGATCAACGTAGCGCTGCCAGAGCTGCTGGCCGACGCCAACGTCGCCGGCCTTCAACATGCCGAGCCATTCCGTCACTGATGCAGTCGCGGACGAGGGTGCTTCATCTGGGTGGTTCATGATGCCGGATCGTGCCATATCTTGATTTGTGAGTACAGCAAGGCAGCACCCGTTTCATCTGCCGATGGATTGTCGCAGCCGCCGTCGCGGTTCGACGCCGACCTGTTCCGCAAACCTGTGCCGCAGCGAGCACATCAGCAGCCGCAACTCGTATCGTGCCGCACCGATTTCACGGGACTGAAAATATCGCCGAGCATTGCGGATGCGGTTCTGCGCCAGCCCGTACTCATCCGTCGCCAGCGGCAAGCTGTCAAGAAAGGCTTCGATGCGGATCAGGTCTTCATACGGGCTGTCTCCCGATTTGCCACTCAGGAGGTCTTCCAGACGCCGCGAAACGGTGTGGTAAGTATCCAGAAAAGTGCTGTGCAGTGTTGTGTTGACTTGGCTCATGGCTTCCTCGTGTTTCTGAAGGGTTGTGCGGATGAAACACGTCGCCTACGACGGCGATCACGTTCAGTCCGCTACACTGCAACTCGCAAACGGCCGAGACAGCCCGCCATAATTCACGAACTTTTCTCAATCAAACGCTGCAGCTGCGAAACGCTGCAATTTTCACAATCACAGTCGGCTGCCTGCACGCACGATAAAAAACAGCGTGTACATCAGCCAACGGCGAGGAATCATTCTCATGGGGTGTCCGCGAGTGGGCGCTCGCAGTCCTGGTGATTTCGGCCCTGCTGTTAAATATCATCCCTTTGACCCTGCATGATTTCGGAACCACCTGGCAGCCCGGAATCCGGTTTGTCGGCAGAGTTCAACGGGTGGCTATGGACAACGACTCTCGGAGACAGCACAATGCTACAGACACCGTGCGTTCATCTGACAAGTTTGGACTCGGAAACAGGAGACACAAATGAAGAGACTGCTGCTGGCGTTTTGGATTGCACTTCCGGTTCTGGGAGCCGTCTACCATCTTGCTGCTGGTGAGCAGCACCGCAGGATGGACGCAATCGGCGATCATCTGCGCGATGCCAGAAGCCTTGTTCAAAGATCCGAATGGTCGAATGCAGCCATCGAGTTTGAAAAAGCACTCGAAGATATTCCGGACGATGCAGATAGTCTTCGTCGCGATGTGCGTCTGGAATTGGCTCAGGCGAAGTTGAACGGCACTCGACTGCCCGAGGCTCACGAAGAGCTCAAGAAAATGCTGGATGAGCTCACATCCTCTGATGCAAAAGGAGCAGTCGATGTCGCATTTGAAAACCGTGTTCGCGAATCGCTCGGCAGCTCTCAGTACTACATGACATGGTTGATGCGCCTGGAAGGGCTCTCGAAAGCAGAGTGGGGACCAGAGATTGAATCTGCTCGGCAGAACTATCGTCTGCTGGCGGAACGAGCAGAGGCAGCAGGAAATGACACTCAGGAGAAAACGCAACTTGAAAACCTTGAAGCTTCGATTCGCCTTGCGCGCCTGGACTTGACGGACCTGCAGGGCCTTCCGATTCCGTCACCGTGCAAGTGCTGCTGCAGCGGTCAGTGCCGGGCTCGACGCGAAGGTAAAAAAGACGGACCGAAAACCAAGGATGCGCGCGGGGCATCGGCAGGAAAACCTGCGGATGGACAGGGCTCTTAGGTTCAAGAAACTCTACTTTCTTTTGGATCAGGTGCGTCGTGATGCGGCTTATCAGCTTCTCCATCGTTGTATTGATATCTTTGGTTGCTGATGTTGCTGTCGCGCAGACGACCACAGTAACGCCGCTGGCGCCAATCGTCCTGCAGCCATCCGGCGTTGTCGCGGAGGAAGTGGTTTCGAGTCAGACTCCAGCGACTGCCTCGTCCGAAGTTCCTGCTGTAGTAGTGCCTCAGGAAAGTCCCGAGGTCACGCAAAAGAAACAGCAGCAGTTGCAGCAGCTTTACTTCGACCGTCGACCATCCTCAATTCTGAGGGCATGGGCGCTGCCTGCCGAGGAAGCCATGAAGCCTGCGCTGCAGAATGTCGGGCCAATGCCTCAGACGCCGATAACACCTGTTGTCAGGATGCCGGTTGCTGACAAGGTACCTGAAGTTCCTGCGGTTGAGCTGACGGACGAGCAGAAGGCGGCAAAAGCTGCGACAGAAGCTGCGGTTCAGAAAGCGGAAGCACATCAAAAGGCTGTGGCTCATTTCCAGTCACAATTGCAGGAACTGCAGTTCCTCGTCACAAAGGGCGATTGGCCTTTGGTGGCCGAGAACATGGTCAGATTTTCTGAGGCGGACAGAACAGTTATCTATGACAAGCTGCTGCAATCGCTGATTCAGGGCACTCCCGATTCTCCCCGAAGTCGCGAGGGGCAGGTGATCGGCGAACGGAACTTGATCCGAGCGATGGATGTGATTGCTATCGCGGAGTTATGTCCTCTGCCGGTGATCATGCCGGCACAGCGCATGCAACTGGGGCAGCTCGCGGTGGCATGTCAGGCTGAAGGTGAAGCGGACTACGCATTTGAAGCAGCTCTGCGACAGCATACAGCGAGTGACGCGACAAATCACAAACTCACAAAACGTCTGGCGGCCCATCTTCTGTTCGCTGCAGGGCGAGCGGCGCAATCGCTTGAATTCCTTCCGCCGCTGGAGGAAGCTCAGAGAGACATTGACCTCGAATCGCTCGATCTTTTGTCAGATGCTTTTCTTGCGCTGCATGCGAAAGACGCTGACAAAACCATGCTCGAAGGATCATGGGCGGCCGTTCAGGGAATTCTGGCGACACAACCGGAGATTGAAGCGGCGGAAGTTGAAGCTGGCACCGCGCCAGTCACAGTGAATGCGGGCCAGCCGAAGTCGGAAACTCCGGAGAATGCGGTCGAAGTCAAGGCCGCCGAAGTGAAGGCTGCCGAAGTCAAACCGGGGGAACTTTCCGAGTCGGAGAGGGATGGACTGCGTCAGAAAGCACTTCGTCGCGCTGTCATGTTGGTGCCTCGACTTCGTGAAGAACTCGGCCAAAAATGGCTGGCTGAGAGTTTTACTCAGAGAGCGGAACGCGGACGCAGAATCCTGAACGGGATCGGGTCTGCTGCAGCGAAGAACATGATTGAGAACATTTCAAATACTGACGAGCGGCTTGCCACGCTGAAGCTTCAGCAGACAGCTGTCGAAGCACTGTTGACTCACAGTGGAAACTCGGTCGATGAATGGTCGCCAGCACTTCACTTGTTGGCCGTCAACTGGCTGCGAGAAGCAACCTACTCAAGCCTCTACGATACCAGCACCAGCCGCGGCCCCCGGATGCAACGGGATGAATTCGGGAACTACTTCTGGAACCAGGAAACCGTGGGTTTTGGCCGCCAGATGCAGAATGGCATGCCGCAGGCGATTCCCGCTGGTAAGCTGCTTGATGCCCGACCATCCGATGCCTGGCTTAAATTTCTGGAACCTACATTTTATCCGACTCTGGCCATTTCCACCGCTCGACTGCACCTTCGCGTCAAGGAAGAAGCGAATGCGTTTCCCTATATCGAATCTCTGGCAACGACTCATCCCGCTGAAGCACGAGAACTTGTGGAAACTTTCCTGAACACATGGGCAGAAAATCATGACCCAAACAGCGATCGGCGTCGCACAGGAATGTACATGTTTTCGTTTGGTTATAACGAACGCCTGAGTGGCATCCCGCTGACTCGCAGCCACCAGGAGCGGAGTCTGCGAGAACTGTCATCATGGGTACAACGGATTCGGGCGCTGGAGTTGAAGGACATTGACGAGAAATGGATTTCATCGGCCTTTACCAAGGTTCACAGTTCAGCGGAAGTCTATCGTCAGGATGACCTGGAATCTGTTTTCGGCAATGTGCAGAACATGAAACCGGAGACACTCGCTTCGTTCCTGCAGAGCATGCGAAACAATCTGAGTACCGTCTGGCGAGCGCCGCAGGTTCAGCAGGACAGTGGCACAAACCGGAAGAAGAAAGATATGGAAGCCGAAGTCGTCAAAGGCTATGAAACGGCCCTGACCCTGTGCGCGAATGCTCTGGCAAAACATCCGGCGGATTGGCAGTTGCTGATGACACAGGGGAGCCTGTTACATGATCTGAATAACTTCAGTAATGATCTGGCGAAGTCATCAACCTTTACGGAACAGCGCAAAGGCGCCTTGAATGTTCTGAAGTCCGGTGCCGAAGCATATGTTGCCAGGTGTCGGGATCTGAAAGAGTCAGAATACAGCGTCGAAGCTTTTAATACATGGTTCTACGCGGCACTGGGTGATAGTGCCATCGGGCAGATTACTCCGGACAAGAATCCGATGCTGGAACAGTTTCCGCTGCTCAACGCAGCAATGTTGTCGTTGCCTGAGGAGCTCAGGGAGAAGCACCTCGATATGTTTGCCAATGACCTTTTCGCTCGGATGAGTACCGTCAACCCCTCAGTCAAGTTTCGCTATGTGCGAGAAGGTCTTAAGCTGACTGGTGACCGAAATCAGGCGCGCGAAGCGAAGCAGGTCTTCGACTACTACAGTGACCTTGTGACCGAAATTCAGCTCAAAGCGGAAATTGACGGGACGGCTCGCATTGGTCACTCACAGCCGTTTGGTGTGTTTGTCAGCATTCGACATTCAAAAGCGATTGAACGTGAATCCGGTGGTTTTGCAAGGTATCTGCAAAACCAGAATTCTGGTGGCGGTTACTTCTACAACAACGGTCGGCCGAATGAAGACTACCGCGATAAATTCGAAAAGGCGACTCGGGAGGCTCTGGATGAACACTTCGAGGTCCTGTCAGTGACTTTTGAGCCGGAGTCGATTCATTCGCGTTCTGACGCCGAACCCGGCTGGCGTGTCACTCCTTACGCCTACGTACTTTTGAAGGCTCGCGGGCCGGAGATTGACCGTATTCCGCCAATGCGTCTCGATATGGATTTCCTCGACACAACAGGATACGTGGTGCTCCCGGTCGAGACCTCCGCTGTGCAGGTTGATTGCAGCGCAGAGCGCGGGGACGCGCGACCGCTGAATGAATTGAGCCTGACGCAGACGCTTGACGAGCGCGAGGCAAAAGACGGGAAGTTGAGCCTGGAAGTGAAGGCCGTCGGTCGAGGACTGATTCCACGGCTTGAAGATCTTGTGGATCTGAAGTTTGATGATTTCGAAGTGACCAGCGTCGAGGACAACAAGTTGTCGGTATCGAAGTTTGACCCAGACAGTCCAGAACCCGCAGTTCTCTCTGAGCATCTCTGGACTGTTTCCCTCAAGGATCGCCACGACGCCAGCATCCGAAAAGACCGCACGTTCCAGTTTGCAACTGCCCAGGTTGAACCCAAAGAATCGTTCTATCAAAGATATGACGATGCGGACCTGAAGGCTGTTGAACAGACAGTCGTGCTCGTTCAGAACTACGACACGCCAGTTTCATCCGGTTACAGGCTGCTCGCATGGGTCGTCATGGGATTCCTCTGCCTTGCAGGAATTGCCGGATATTTTATTCATAGATCACGAAACTCAACAGTCACACAGTCCGCAGCCTTGTGGCAGGTACCAGAAGACATCACTCCATTCAGCGTTTTGACGCTGCTGAAGAGCATCGAAAAAAACAACGGGATGCCCGCACATGCTCATGCGGAGCTGACGCATTCGATCGCTCAGATCGAGCGCTACTATTTTGCGAATGATGCTGATCTGGTGAAACCGGATTTGGTATCCGAAGCACACACATGGGTCGGGAAAGCCAGATAGTTCTTGGCGCGGGCTTCGCCCGCAACCGAATCAAGTAAGCTGATTTCGCTGAAATCTGCTGTGCCGACTTCGGCGAAGTCGGCCTACATCCAGTCGGCCACAAAATGATGCGTTGCCAAGAATATTCTCAGGAATATTCAACTCTCAACGTTTGCTGAGCAGATCAGACGCAGCCGATTTCGCACCCGGCGGACATAAATCTGGCGGGTATGGTCGCGTTATCGCATACTACCGGCATGCCGGTCGCCGGATCGAACCTAACCGTCAGGGTCGTCAATAAGTTGCTGCAGGCGTTCGGCGTGTTCGGGAAGCAGCTTTGCGATCCACGTTGCATCCACCAGTCCGATCGAGATGAAATCTCGCAGATGCGTGCGGTCTTTGTCGCGGAATGAATTCAGCTTCATTCTCACAAGTGCTTCCAGTGTCAGGACGTCGTATCCTTCCGCATGTTCGATTTCCGTGACTTCGGCCGATGGCGTGGCATACTGAGGCCGCACTTTTTCACCCGCATACAGCAGATGCACGGCATTTCGAGGACTGCCGTCGGGGCCATCGATAAAGCAATCGACGCCCATCAATTCGTGGTGCGTAAACCCAACGGCTTCAAGAGCAATTTTCACAGCTTCGAAGTCTGACCGACGCACCAGAATATCCACGTCCTGCGTATTGCGAACCGCCGCTCGATCCACGCGCGCCACCCACGCGGCCACGGCGTTGCCTCCGGCGACGGCATACGGGATCCTGGCAGCACGCAACGCAGCAGTGGCGCGTAACGCTCGTTCACGCACGGCTTCCACGGCTTCAATCATCCTTTGCCAGGAAAATGGTTTCAGCACAATCGACAATGAACTGGCTCCACCATCACATCCTCTCCCACCCACGACCGGAGAGATTGTACCCGTCCTCTGTTGTGATGCAACGCATCGTACCGGTGGTTGACGCCCGATCGCTCGCCAAATACGCGATCCGAGTGTCATGACTGTTGCCGCGAGGGTTTTCCCTTACCGCATGCGGGGCAACACTCGAAACGCTCTGGCTGTGGTAACTGAGGCAAGGTTTAAGGGATATTCTGATTGTAGTGACCAGCCGCTGCCAGCCGATGCCGACGATATGGAGCCTCTCAATTCACAATTCGATCTGCTTGGCCGCCTCATTGACGCGACGGAAGTGCGTCATCGAGCGATCAGCAACAACATCGCAAATGTGAATACGCCCAATTACCGGCGCATGGATGTTGAGTTTGAAGAACACCTGGCGCGGGAATTGTCGGGTCCGACAGGCACAAATGGTAGTTCCAGGATGACGGCCAAACCGGAAATGGTACTCACGCCGGGGCTGACGGCTCGAGCGGACGGGAACAACGTGGATATTGACCGCGAGATCGGACAATTGAATAAGAACGCGATGCTGCAACAAACGTATGTGCAGTTGCTCAGCACCTATCTGGAACAAATGCGTCTGGCCATTCAGGGCTGATTGGGCTTTAGAAAAGGGGCTTTAGAAAAGGTGTCAGGAACCAATAGCCAAATGGCCCGTAGGGTGCTCCGCACTATTGGTTTCTGACCCCTTTTCTAAGCAGGTGATGCTGAATTCAAATCGTACCCATGGGACAGGAGGCCCGGACATGTCAATGAATCAAATCCTTTCCGGAATGGATATCAGTGCATCCGGGTTGACGGGTGAACGTCTGCGGATGGAAGTCGCGGCGAACAACATTGCCAATCAACACACGACAAGAACAGCTCAAGGCGGTCCTTATCAGCGGCAACAGGTGACATTTGCGTCTGCGATGGATCAAATCGTGACACCCGGCGACAGAATGACCCGAAACGGCGCAGGGGCAGGTCATGATCTCAGGGGTGTGACGGTCGTTGGTGTTTCCAGCGATACGACGCCCGGCGAAAGCATTTACGATCCGGGACACCCCGATGCCGATGCGACTGGCTATGTGGCGCAATCCAATGTGAAACTGCCGCACGAAATGGTTGATCTTGTGACTGCCAGCCGCGCTTATGAAGCCAATCTGAAGTCATTGGAAACATTTCGTCAAATGGCCGAGCAGGCTCTGTCTCTGTTGAGAGGTCTGCGCTGATGTTAACGCCGTCAATCAGTGTTCCTTTAAGTCTGCCGCAGTCGTTTCAAAATCCTGTGCGTGATGCGAAATCTGCAATCGGGGGCGCCCCGTTTGCGGATATGGTCAAAGGGCTGATTACGGAAGCGAATCAGGAACAGCTCAAATCACAGGACGGCGTTCGTCAACTGATTGCGGGAGAAACCGACAGCATTCACGATGTTGTGCTGACAGCATCGCGAGCGGATCTGGCGTTTCGACTGATGATGGAAATTCGAAATCGCCTGATCGCGTCGTATCAGGAAGTGATGAGAATGCAGGTGTAAGTGCGTTGGTCGAACGTCTGGTCATGAACTCTGTCAAAGCGGCAGAGCTGCGGCGAATGCACAAAGGACTGAACAATGGCTTTCTGGATCACGTTACGAGATCAGCTATTTGCTCTGTGGATGCGTTGGACGCTCGCTCAACGAGTTGGATTCTCGGCGGCGGCAGTGGCGTGTGTGTCGGCGATCGTCGGCACCATGATCTGGGCCGCGCAGCCGGATTACGTCGTGATCGCCGGTCAGTTGACGCCGCAGCGATCGACAGAAATCGCAGGCATTCTGGACACTGAACAGATTCGATACAGCCTGAATTTCTCAGGCTCAGCCGTTTCCGTTCCCAGCAGCGATGTGGCAAAAGCCCGGATGGTACTGGCATCAATCCTGAGCCCGGAAAATGAAGCGGAGATGCCCGCTGCCGGTCTGTTTCCCGGTTCTCCTGGCGAAGAAGAAGACCGTCGCCGTGCGGGCCTTGAAAACCAGATTGAACGTGCCATCAAGCGCATCCGCGGAATTGTGTCGGCAACCGTCAAAGTGAGTCGTCCGAACCCCAGTCCGTTTATCACGGATCAGTCTCCTGTCACCGCCGCAGTCGTCATCGAACCCCGCGCTGGCGATACGATTTCGGCAAGTACCGCCAACTCGATCATGGCGACCGTCGCGGCTTCGGTGCCCGGCCTGACAACTGAGAACATCGTGATGACAGATACCAACGGGCGACAGTACGGCGGCGGTACCGGGATGGAGAGCGAACTGGCGTATCAGATCAACTATCGGCAGCAGAAAGAAGCGTATTTCGTGTATCAGATCGAAAGTCATCTGAACCGAATTCGAGGCGTCCGGGCGTCCGTCATCGTGGCCGCGGAGATCGACTTCAACAAACGCACCCAGACCAGCAACAAGATTGATACGGAAACCAAAGCAAAAATCTCGTCAAGACTCAATTCAGTGATTTCAAAAGGTCCAAAAGTTTCTTCGATCAGTGGTGGTGTTGGTGCTGTTGGTGGAGGTGTCGGCGTTGCCGGGGGAGCGTCGAACACTCCCGCCGGTCCCAAACTGCCGGAAGACAATACGGGAAGTTCCACGACGGAAGATATTGACGAGACGTTTGCGTACCCGGAATCGCAGGAAACGATCACGTTCATCGGCGGCGATATCCTCCGCCTGAGTGTTTCGGCGGTCGTTGATCTCACAAATGCCACGGGAGCGGCATCTGACAATCCAGACAACACTGCTGCCGCAGCGCCCACGGCGGCCGCACTCACAAAAGAGGACATCGAGAATCTGATCAAAAGTGCTGTCGGGTTCAGCGCCACGCGCGATGACCAGATTGAAGTGATGCTGGCGGCCCTGGAACCAATCGAAACGAATGAGCCGGCGATCCCTGGCTTCATGTGGGAGAAGTGGCAACCGTTGCTGCAGTCCGCGTCTCTGGGTTTAGCGGCCACACTTGCATTCTTAATCGGCATGATGCTCATGAAACGCATGAAGCCGATCGTGATTACCGAAGCGGCCGGGAAAGGTATTCCATTGGCAGATGCTCGTCGACTGGCCACGATTTCTCAGCAGGCAAAGGCACATCCGGACGTGGTTGCCAGCATTGTGTCAGCATGGCTCAATGAACAGGAAGCCAACGCGGCTGAAGGAAAGAATGCCACTTCCGCTGATACGCTCCGCACGCCGTCTGCTGTGGCAAGCGGGGCGTCCGGAGCGAAATCAATGAATCCGACCGCTAAGGCGGCTTAGACAATCTCCACGGACGGAAAATGGATCGCGAACGTCAGATATCTGAACTGCTCCAACTACTCGGCGACGACGTAGCTGACGTTGTCCTGTCCCGACTTCAGCCTGAACGAGCCGCGTTGCTTCGTTCCGGAATGCAGTCCGACAAAACGCGCCACTCGACCATCGGGCGACAACGCGCTGTGCTGAACGACTTTGACCGTTTCTTTCAGTTTGCACTGAAGTCACTGCCACCGCAGACACTGGAAACCATGGCTAAGAAAAGTGCCAGCATGGTGGATGCCGGTCAGGCAGCGAAACCCGGATCTGCGGACGCTGGCGAGACCACGCGGCGGGATTCGCCACCGACCACTGCGAAGAGCCTGGACTCCGACGGATCAGATCGATCCGATGGATCTCAGGATGTGGACGCGGCGGGCGCAGCCAGTGACAACGCATCTGTTACATCCGAAAGGCTTTCGCCAGCACCGCCCAGGCTCACGGGAAATCCGCTGCTGGATCTGCAGACGCTGAGCGTGCATCAGCTTGCCCTGGCTCTGTCATCCGAACAGCCGCGAACGTGTGCGATTCTGATAAGCAATCTGCCGGCAAAACTGGCGGGCGATATCCTCACTTTGCTCAAGGTTGAAAGCCAGAAACTGGTCATGAAGGAGTTGACGAAAGAACAACACGCTCCGGAAGTTCTGATCGAACGCATTGCGAAGGCAACGTTCATGCGCGCCCAGCAGTTGCCGGCTGATCCCCCTGACATGCGGGATCATGCGGATCGGGTTGCCGAATTGCTGAGAAGTGTTCCGAAGGCAGGCCGTCGCAATATGCTGGCCGTCATTGAAGAACAGGATCCGGATCTGGCAAAGTCATTGCTCACTCGTATCTATCGTTTCGAAGATATTGCAGCACTCGGAAAAACGGTTGTGCAGCGGGTACTGGGCGAAATCGACAGCACAAATCTGACGACAGCTCTGTTCGGCGCATCGCAGGACGTGACGGACGCCATCTTCGCCAATTTGTCCAAGCGCGCCCGGCAGACAATTGAAGAAGAAATGCAGTTAATGTCAAACCTGACCGAATCGCGCATTCAACAAGCCCGCGATTCAATCGCAGAAATCATTGCCAAAATTGATATGGAAAGTGAATAACGGTCAACAGCGTGTTGACTGAAGCGTTTATGCAGACACATCAAATCCAACTGAAGCGTTCACCTCGCACCATCGCCGTCGGAAACAAGACGGTCACGATCGACGCGACGGCGCGCGCTGACTACGCTGACGCATCAACAACGCCCGTGACAACCGCTGCTCCCGGAAGTCACTCGGGATCAAGACCAAAGTCGGCATCTGTCGCCACCGTGATCGAAAACCCCGTCGATCGTGCGGTGACCCCGTTGTCGCGATCCACTGCGGTACCGGTACTCTCAAGCAATACGCATGAAGTTGTCACGGCAGAAGAAATCGGACTGGGTGGCGTGGATCCTGAGGAGATAAGTCGCCTGCAGCAATTGCTCACCGAAGCTGCGGAATCTGTCCAGGAGTTGCAGACACAGCACCGGCAATCTCTTGGTGAGATGCAGGAAGTCGCCGTCGAACTTGCTACTGCGGCAGCATCCTGGCTGGTCGGCTACGCGATTGATCGAGACATGTTTGCGGTCGATGACCTGATTCTGAAAGCGCTCGAACATCTGGAACTGAATCAGTCGGTCAAGGTTCGATTGCATCCTGCGGACCACAATCTGCTGCAGACATTGCTGAGTGATCCCGTGAGCCGAAAACAGCTGGATCTGGTGTCATGCATGAAGGACGAATCAATTCCACGCGGTTCCGTCCGGGTTGAATCCGGCCGGAGGATTTTGTTAACGGATATGCACACGCGGCTGGAAGAAATCCGCCGCACATGGATGGAGAAACTTGATGACTCTCAGATTGAACGTCGCGGAGATGGCTCAACTTCCAGGACACTGCGCCGCTTTCCGGAACGTCGGGAAACTGCGTAGCGTTCGCGGATTGATGCGGGCTGATATGCCCGCATTCGTCGGGGAGACCTGTACGATCGGGCTTCAGACCGGGGAACAATTGATGGCCGAAGTGGTTGGCTTCGATGAAACTGAATCGCAGTTGATGTGCTTTGACAGCACCGCCGGACTGCATCCAGGTCTCGAAATCACAGCGACCGGACACAGCCGTGCCGTGCCGGTCGGTAATGGACTGCTGGGGCGCGTGATTGACGGCATCGGCCGACCAATCGATGGTCACGGTCCACTTCGCGTTCGACGCTGGCGATCGGAAACTGCTGCAGTGCCGGATGCTATGCAGAGAACCCGGATTACGGAACCACTCGTCACCGGCCAGCGCGTGATCGACGGGCTGCTGACGATCGGGCGTGGTCAGCGCGTGGGTCTGTTTGCCGGCAGCGGTGTCGGTAAAAGTACGCTCATGGGTGAAATTGCCAGAAGTGCAGCATCGGACGTAAACGTCATCGCGATGGTGGGCGAACGCGGGCGCGAAGTGCGGCCCTTTATCGAAGACTGTCTTGGCGATGCAGGACTTGCACGGTCTGTCGTGGTCGTGGCGACGTCCGATCAGACCCCTTTGATGCGCATCAAGGCTGTACTCACAGCGGCCACAATCGCTGAGGAATTTCGTGATCAGGGTGCGCACGTGCTGTTCTTTCTTGACAGTCTGACACGACTGGCCATGGCACAGCGTGAACTGGGACTGCTGCTGGGAGAACCTCCGGGATCGCGTGGCTATCCGCCCTCCGTGCAATCGCTGCTTGCCAGCGTCCTTGAACGCCTGGGGTGCGGTGAAGTCGGAGCGATTACCGGACTCATCACGGTTCTGGTCGATGGTGACGATATGGATGAACCGATCACTGATGCTGCACGCGGGATTCTGGACGGTCACATTATCCTGAGTCGCAAAATAGCAGCTCAGGGCCATTATCCGGCCGTGGATGTGCTGCCAAGCGTAAGTCGCGTCTTCAGAGAAGTCACCTCAGATGAACATCAGAAAAATGCCACAAAACTTCGCTCATTACTTGCCACACACGCGGACATCGCGGACCTCATTCAGATTGGAGCTTACAAAGCCGGCACTTCGCCACAGGTGGATCGCGCTGTGCAGATCATTCCTGCTGCCAAACGATTTCTGCAGCAGACTGTCAATCAAAAAACCAGCTGGCAGGAGACTCAGGCACAATTGAAGACCCTTGCCGCAGCCTGGCCGTGGTGAGCACCATGAAACGATTTTCATCACGATACGAACGAATTCGCCACTTGAGAGCTCAGCAGGAAGATGTCTGCCGCGCAGCAGCGGCGGCGCGTAATACCGAACGAGTGGTTGCGGAGGAACGTCGAAATGAAGTACGACAGTGGCTGGATGCGGTTTATCTTAACGCAGCACGCGATCTGGCAAATGGTATGAGCGGCGCGGTGCTCGTTTCCATGACCAGCATGATGGATCACGGCGCACAGACACTGCAGGCCGCTGACGAATTTCTGAAAACGGCCGAAGAAAATCTGAGGTTGGCTCTGCAGCAGCATCGTCAGGCTCGATCTGAATTGAAGATCATGGAAGAAGTGATCCATCGGGAACAATCTGAACATCGACGCGAACAACTAAAACGTGAAGAAACTCAACTGCAGGAACAGGCCTCGCAGGCTTACTACCGGATGCAGGAAATCAGGAGTGAAAAATGAAAAAAATCTTTGGCCTCGCACTGTATGCTGCAGTCATGTTCGGTGTAACCGCCGGACTTGGCATGTTCATGATGAAAAAGACCGCAACGCATGGAAGTGATGTTGCGGGAAGCGGTGAAGAACACGGCGATTCCGCACCGACAGATGTTGCACACGCCACCTCGGACTCGACAGCAGAGAAACCTGCGCCGTCGCATGTCCGGACGGCTGACGCTTCGTCGTCGCACGACGGAGGCCATGCCACGGAGTCCGGTTCACATGCGGCAGCAGGAAATCTCAGCGATCTGCAGCTTCCCGTCGCCGTTCGCAGTTCGCCCATGAGTGTTGAAGAGATCGTCCGCATGGGATTGAGTCTGAAGTCGCGTGACGAAGTACTTCAACAGCGGGAATCGACATTGAAAGATGCGGAATCTCAGCATCGACTCATTCAGACTGATGTGCAGGGTGCTCAGCAGGAAGTTGAGAACCTGCTGACACAGGCCAACGATCAACGCGCGGCGATTGAGGAACTGGTTGCACGGATGAATACTCAGAAAGACGCGGTCAGCAACGAGAGACTGGCAATTGTCGGCGATAAGCAACAGTTGCAGGTTGATCGCGAAACACTCGACACGGATCGCAGACAACTGGAGGCTCAGAAAACCGCGTTGGCTCAAAGTGAAACCGAACTGCAGCTCAAACGTAAGGAACTCGACAACGACCGACAGTTGCTTGCTGACGACCGTACCAGGTTCACTGTGGACGGCGAAAAACTCGTCAAGGATCGTGAAAAATGGGTTACGGAAGTCGAACGCACGAACGATGAAAAAAAGCAGCTTGCGGCAGAGAAAGAGCAGATTCGCGTCGAACGTGAAAAACTCGAACAGGATAAGCGACTTCTTGCCAGCACGCCCGGTGCGGCTGCGCTGCCATCACAGAAGAAGCCGCTTGACGCGGTATCCACGAAACAGAATCTCAAAGAACTCACAGAGATGTTTGAAGGCATGAATCCCGAAACGGCCGCCAGCGCAATCAAGACGTTGTCTGCAGATGGTGAAACCGACATGGTAGTCGATGTGCTGGTGCAGTTGGAACAGCGTAAAGCGTCTGCGATCCTCGATGCGATCGCCGATGAAAAACTCGTGGGTGAGTTTCTGGTGAAGATCAACAGTCGCAACAGCCAGCCCCAGGCCGCGAAGCAGTAAATGACCAATGCCCGATGAGAAATGACCAACTGCAGGACTGCGATGCATTGGTCATTTGAAATCGGTCATTGGGATTTCTTTTCTTCGATTCATTGGTCATTTGAAATTGGTCATTGGGACTTAAACCAACATGGACACTCTGAACGTTGTTGAAATCGGTCAGGATTTTCTGCTCACCGCGATGTGGCTTTCCGGCCCTGCGATTATTGTCAGTCTCGTCGTCGGCCTGCTGATCAGTCTGGCACAGACGGTGACCAGTGTTCAGGAGCAGACGCTTTCGTTCGCACCCCGCATCGTCGCGGTCGGCGCGGTGATGCTGCTGACGTTGCCGTGGATGCTGCAACAGTCGTCCGCATTTACAATGCGCATGATGGAGCGACTGCTGCAGGTGACGCAATGATCGAAGCAGGCAGCGTCGTATTTGAGGCGATGATCATTGCGTCCTTACTGATCTTTTTCCGAGTCAGTGCCTTCATCGCCTTTCTGCCGCCCTTGAACGGTCAGGGAGTACCGGCCACGGTCAAAATCGGACTGTCTGTGGCAATCACCTTTCTGCTGGCAAATCGCTACGCTCCGCTGTTGGCGATGTCGCTTGACCTGTCCGGCAGTGATGCCGGTGCATGGCTGAAACTGGCGTTTCTGGGGATTCGCGAAACGGCGTTAGGGGCCGGTCTTGCGTGGCTGTTCAGTCTGTGTCTTGTCCCCGTGCGAATCGCCGGTGCCTGGATTGCTCAGGAAATGGGTCTCACGCTTGGTGGACTCTCTTCGCCGATGGACCAACAGCCCAGCAATGTGATTTCGACGATGCTGGAATCCTTATGTATCATCATGTTTTTCGTGCTGGATCTGCATCATGTCATGCTTTATTCCCTGGGACAGTCGTTTGCCATCCGTCCGGCGGCAGGCACATGGTCCATGCCGTCGTGGGAAACCGTGGTCTGGAGCGTGACTCATGCCGTGGACGATGGCTTTCTGATTGTCGCCCCGATCGCAATCCTCCTCTTTGTCGTATCCCTCACGATCCTGATCACCATGCGTACGGCGCCACAATTCAACTTCATGTCTTATGGGATGACGTTGCGACTCGCTGCGGGTCTGTGCGGGTTAGTGATGTTCCTGCCGGAAATCTGCGGAGCGATCCAGCAGATGCTGTATCGCGTAGGAGAGGGAGTCACAAGCTGAAATGGCAGACGCGGAACACAATGGTACCGAAGCACCAACACCACGGAGACGTGAGCAGGCGCGGGAAGATGGTCAGGTCGTACTTAGTACAGATCTGACGGCCTCCGTCGCATTGCTGACTGGCTGCGCGATTCTGCTCTGGACAGGCAGCACGCTTGGCGCACGCCTGATGAACGGATTTCGTGAGTGGATCACGGATGTTCCCGGCACAGAATGGAATGCATGGAACGTATCGCTCGGTGCCCGGTGGATGTCGGCAGAATTGCTGGGAACCTGTGGATTATTTGTACTGGCGATTGTTTCGATCGGCCTTGCATTCGGATTCGCTCAGGTCGGCTTTGTGATCTCGTTCAAATCACTGGAACTCAAATGGGATCGGCTGATTCCCGAAAATCCGTTTTCAAAACTGATCTCGATGGATTCCGGTATCAAGGGCGTTTTGAACGCAATGAAGGTCACGCTGCTCCTGGGCATATCGATGCTGATGCTGTGGCTGCGACGCAGTGAACTGTCAATTCGCAATTTTGGATCAATCGACGCAGCCGCGGCATACGGCTGGCGACTTGGCCTGATGATCTGTCTGGCAATGGCTGGAGTTGCCGTCGGGCTGGCACTCACGGACTATCTGATCAAGTGGTTCCGTCAGGAGCAGAAGCTCAAAATGACGCGGGAAGAAATCAAACAGGAACAGAAAGATGATAACGGTGATCCGTACGTCAAAGCGGCTGTTCGCAGGAAACAGAGAGAAGCGCGGAAGCAGCAGTCGGTGAAGGATGTGCCAAAGGCCGATTTGATTCTGACAAACCCGACGCACCTTGCGATTGCAATTCAGTATCAACCCGGAAAAATGCGGGCTCCAAAGATCGTCGCCAAAGGCGCGGGGGTCTTTGCTCAGAATATCATCCGGATTGCGAAGGAAAACAGGATTCCCGTCATGGAACGCAAACCACTCGCTCGGGCGCTGTACAGGATCGTCGATGTCGGTCAGGAAATCCCGTTCGAATTCTTCCGTGCGATCGCCGAAATTCTGGCGCAGATTTACAAGGCAAAAAACGGGACAGGCACTCGCGTCTGATTCTCTCTGGATTTGAGATTTCGAGTTTGTAATTTGAAATTCGGGGGCAATATGGACATCGCAACAATTCTCGGTCTGCTGACAGGGCTGATCATGGTCGGTTCGGCGATGTGGTATGGTGGTGATGCATTACCATTTCTCCACGGGCCGTCCATGCTGATCACGTTCGGCGGAACACTGGCTGCTGTGCTCATCCATTTTCCGGCACACCGGGTGCGCAACGGGTTCGCGGTGGCACGCAATTGTTTCGTGTCATCGCTTCCGGAACCGACGGAAGTGCTGGAGCAGTTTCGACACTTCGCGCTGATCGTGCGGCGCGGCGGATTGTTAGCGCTGGAACCAATCGCTGAACAGCAATCCGATCCGTTTCTGAAAACCGGACTGGAACTCACCGCCAGCGGATGCGATCCTGAGACTCTCACTGCCACGCTCCAGCGCGAAAAGCACACGATTGCCGAGCGACATGCATCTGGTCGCCAGCTTTTTGAGGTGATGGCCTCGGCCGCTCCCGCATGGGGCATGATCGGGACACTCATCGGACTCACGCAGATGCTGAGTCATCTCGACGATCCGAAACAAATCGGCTCAGGGCTGGCCATCGCGCTGCTGACCACCCTCTACGGCGCATTGTTTGCGCATCTGTTCTGCATTCCGCTGGCCGGAAAACTGGAATCCCGGCACACCGAAGAAGCGACGATTCGCGATATCATGCTGGAAGGGTTTCTCGCACTTCGGGAAGAACATTCTCCCGGCTTGATTGAAGAACGACTTCGTGCGTGGATTCCACCGCAGCAGCGATCGGAGATTCCGACTGAACGTGCAAAGGCAGCGTAGCATCCCGATGAAAGCGAACAGCACAAATCAATACGGACAATCGCTCTACGCCGCCGCATGGCAGCATACGGTTCCGGGGATTCTTGTGGCCATGATGTTTGTCGTGATTGCGTCGGCGGCAATGTTTCGGGAGCGGACAGCCGTGGCAGGCATGGCAGACGTAAATGCTCGCGGTGGTCTGGACTTCGACCACGGGTCAGGCAACCGGAGTCCGGGTCAGCACCCTGCAGTCAGTCACTCCGTGCAGTTAAAACTTCCGCTTGAACACCTGCGCGATTCCAGCGGCCGCATGACGCCGAACGGCGAATCGTTGTTTCGGCTGCTGGCACGACGCATGAAATCTCTTTCGCTCACGATCATGCTCACGGTTCATTCCATCGACGACGCAGAATTCGCCACCACGATTGCGGTACTCATGATGCGCGAGGTTCCATTGGAATCGACGCAGCTCAGAATCAGTTCCGATGCGATTCCGACGGCTGGAAGAACGCCGGCTGATTCGGTGTTGACCGTCACGATCACGCGGCATGAAACGATCGATGGAGATACCAGATGAAGTCGATCGGATCTGGCATCCGTCAACCAACGACGCTGACCATGCTGAGTGGTTTGGCGATCATCGGCGCTGCGACTCTGGCACTTGGCTCAATGGTACTGGATCAGTCAGGGCAGTCAGCAGCGATGGTTTCAAAGTCGTTTCGCGCAGAAATGCGTGCCAGCGGCGTTGAATTCGAATTGATTCCGATCGTATGCAATGCGGCACAGGATTCCGCCACGATGCAGCCGCGTTTGCCAGGTCGTCTGGCGCTATCGATTGCCCAGTTACCGGACAAAACCGATCCCGCGCGGGAATTCGCAAACCTGCTGTCGGAACTGGAGCGGGTTGCCGGACAATGTGCAATCGATGCACCGGTTCGCGGAGTTCGAATCCATGCGGCGAACGCCGACCTCGAATCGTTCACCGCGATCATCAATCAGGCCTGTGATTTATGGGACGATGCAGAATCAGGACTCTCACGCGACAAAATGCAGGTAGAGATACAGACATGGGCGGCATCACCCACGCCGACGGCATGGATCGAGGCAATCCGCGAAGCAAGTCGTCTGCGTGACAAGGCACTGCAGGAATTGTCGGCCGCAAATTCGCCGCAAATCTCCATCCGATCATCAGCCGCCCTCTGGCCGCATGCAAGCCGCGTCCGCCCGGCGATGACTATCTCGTTGCGGCAATCCACTGCGGCAACACGATCCGTGCCGACAGCACAAATCCCGGATTAACCAGACCCCTCCGGGACGCTTGTCAATGCGTTTCAGGCTGCGTCGTTCATCATCGACAGGGTGTCCCGTCTCTTCCTTCCTTC
>CAZFDW010000012.1:0-35200 GCA_964517865.1 uncultured Chitinophaga sp. | reverse complement strand
TTCCGCACTGTTCGCCGTTTTCGCTTTGATCCCGCGACCAGCCGATGTACGAGTACTCGGAAAGCTGTTTGTTAATGTAGGCCGCCTGAAACGGCAGTGTCTCCTGAGTCCCCATCAGATCGGGGTCAAAGGCTTTGATGACCTTGACGACGAGTACCTGCCGATTGGTCCAGCTGTCCTTGCCATCATTGGCCGAGCCATACCGAATATTGAAACTCATCACGCGGAGTTCCGGTACGCCATCTTCCTGCGCAAGAGTCGTGGCATCCGGGACAAAAGCAACAAAGAGAATCATAGCGGCAACAAACACATATTGGTTCATCTGCAACATCTTTTGAAAAGTAAGCGAAGCTAAGAAACAGTGTGTATCATGAAGCTGATCTGCCGTTTGACAACCGAACGTCGCGGTGACAGCGATTCCATCCTATACTTCGCGCGGTCATGAGTGACACTCTTGGCGAGCGGCATGCGTCAGCTTGCCGGTACAAAAACGAGGTACCGGAGGGCTCACGCCGCTCCGCTCGCCGGTCTCATTTCCGACGGCGTGGAGTATAATTCAGCAGGAACCGATGGGCCACGGACTACCGAAATGATCTTCAACTGGTTCAAGAAACGTCGCCGAGCCAGAATTCTGGCGATGCCATCCCCGGAAAGCTGGAACGAACTGATTCGCGACAATGTCGTGCATGATCGGTATCTGATTCACGAGCAGCAGCAAAAACTGCGGCGACTGGTCCGAATCTTTGTGGCAGAGAAAAACTGGGAAGGATGCGGCGGACTGGTCTTGACGGACGAAATCAAAGTCACGATCGCCGCTCAGGCGTGCCTGATGGTCGTGGGAATGGATGAAGATCTGTACTTCGATCATGTGCTGTCGATACTGGTCTATCCGACCGGATATGTGGCTCCGGGAGCACATGTTTCCGGTGCCGGGCTGGTGCTGGAAAGTGGTCAGCCTCGCCTGGGAGAAGCCTGGTGGCGTGGTCCGGTGATTTTGTCATGGGCGGATGCGAGAGCTGGCGGACGCAGGGAAACTCCCGGCCACAATCTGGTGTTGCACGAGTTCGCTCATCAACTGGACATGATGAACGGGCGAATCACCGATGGGACGCCCCCGTTGAAAACCAAAGTACAGCATGACCGCTGGGTGTCGGTGTTGGGGCCGGAATTCGATCGCCTTGTGGAAGACTGCCGTCGGGGACATCACGGATACATCGATTGCTACGGCGCGACGAATCCAGCGGAGTTCTTCGCCGTGATCACCGAAACATTCTTCGAGCGTCCGAATGCTTTGAGACTGCACCATGCAGAGGCATACAACGTCCTGCGCGATTACTACGGTCTCGATCCAGCTGAATGGACCGGCAGTATTGTCGAAGATTATTCTTCACGCGGTGTGAATTGACAATGGCGAGCGGCTGGGCGTGAGCCCTCCGTGGCCCGCGCATGAACACACGGAGGGCTGACGCCCAGCCGCTCGCCGCTGCCTCATTCCTGGCCGCGTAAAGAATAGCCTCAACATTATTTTTCACGCGGGCGAAATTGAGGTGTTGAGATGTAGCCGAATTCGTGAGAATTCGGGTAGTAAATCGGCCCGCGTACGAATTCTCACGAATCCGGCTACAATTCATTCCATGCCGCTCAAAGTATATGCACCGCACATCATGATTGAGGTTCGCATTGTGCGGCAATCGGCGTGAAACCGATACCGCCAATGTCTGACAGCGACTTCATGATCAGGTCCGTGACCTCAGCCAGTTCTTCGTGTCCGGGTTTTCGGTCGTGCCATGCCGACAGGTCAATGGGGTTACCGTATGTCAGCGTCACGAGCGTCCTGACAAAATAGCAGCCGAGGATTGATTTGCCGCGCGGGGCATGGTGAATGAAGACGGGGATGACAGGAGCCCTGGACTTGATTGCCAGCCAGGCAACACCGGTGCCGCCGGGGAGCAGACGTTCATCAGGACTCACCACATTCAGGCGACCTTCAGGAAACAGCCCCAGCAAATGACCACTCTCCAGACGCGTAAGTGCTTCTCGAATCGGGCCCATATCCTGACCGCTGCGGGCCATGGGGATACTCTCCATGGCTCGGCAAACCCAGTGTACAATGCCGCGCCGCTGGTAGAATTCCTTCGCCATCAAAAAGCCGATCACCCGCAGACGTGGCTTTCGGAATTGAGCGAAATGGCGGTGCCAGATCAGAATAGGATCAACCGGACTGGTATGATTGGCCACGATGATGGCCGGGCCGGATTCCGGAAACGGACACTTGTTCGTCATTTGACAGCGGGCAAAAAATGTCCTGTGGACAACGGCAATCTGGTAGCATACCCACGCACGCCATCCGGCAGGGCACGTCGCGCCACGAAGTGCCGCACTTGCCACGATCAGCACGGTGGCACAGAGTATCCAGAAGAGAGGAGATCGCCAATCCATTGTGCATTACCCGTGAGCAGTACAAACGCCCTCCGCCGGTGAATCAAGCCGATTCCGGATTTCGCTGCAGCGTCGGATCGTCAATTCGGGCAACCACCAGCGATACGTTGTGGCCACCGAACCCAAAACTGTTATTGATCGCGTATTTGACCTGCTTCTGAATGGCACTGTTCGGAATATAGTTCAGATCGCAGGCTGGGTCAGGAGTTGTGTAATTGATTGTGGGCGGCAGAACTCCTGTCGTCAACGCCAGGACACAGGCCGACATTTCAATGGCACAGGCAGCACCGATCATGTGCCCCAGCATGCTTTTCGTCGAGCTGATATGCAGCCGTCGCGCGTCATTCCCAAAGACAGATTTCAACGCCACAGTTTCCATCGAATCGTTATAGACAGTACTCGTTCCGTGTGCGTTGACGTACACATCGTCTGCAATCGCTCCGGGAATCAGTCCGGCTTTCTGCAGTGCCGAATTGATGGCTTTGATCGCCTGACGTCCTTCCGGATCAGGCTGAACCAGGTGATAGGCATCTGTGGTCGAGCGACCGGACAGCACTTCACCCCATGCTTTGCCACCACGCCGCCGCAGGTGGTCTTCGGTTTCAAAGATCAGGACCGATGCGCCTTCGGCCATGATGAAACCGCCACGATCCGCATCAAACGGGCGCATAGATTCCTGTGGTCGGTCATTCATCGTCCTGTTCATCGCCTTCATGTTGACAAACGACGAAATACCCAGTCGTGTCAGGGACGCTTCCGTTCCACCAGTAATGACAAAGTCCGCATCGCCGCGGCGCAGATATTCCATGGCATCGATCATGGCATGTCCGGAAGATGAACACGCGCTGCTGGTTGTGTAGCACGTCCCGCGCACTCCGAATGCCAGACTGATATTGCCGGGCGGCGCATTCGGCATGAGCATTGGAATGGTGAATGGACTGACGCGCGACGGCCCTCTGGTGAGCAGTTTCTCCATTTGCGTTTCGTAAGTCTCCAGACCCGCCAGACCAGCACCCATAATGACGGCTGCGTTTTCGCCGACGTCCGTGGTTGGCAGTCCGGCGTCTTCCAGTGCTTCGTGAGCCGCATGGACAGCAAACTGGCTGGCGCGATCCATTTTACGAGTTGAAACAAGATCGTTGACGTTAATGCGACCGGCGTCCAGGTTCCGCACTTCACCGCCAATCACGACTTCCATATCGCGGATGTCATGTTCCCTCAGAAGGTCGATGCCACACTGCGCGGATGTAAGATTTTTCCAGAACGTACGTCGGTCGTTTCCAAGACAACTGACGACACCGATTCCTGAGATAAAAATGCGCTGCATGCGAATGATCCGAAGTTTTGGAGTTCCAATTCAACATTTCCCGTCACCTGACCAGTGTGTCGCTGTGGCGATTCCGAAATTCCGGCAGGTCGTGTGTACGCATCGTGTGCGTATGCGCGTACTACAGCAAACGTTGAGCGGACTTCAACCCCGGCAGAACCCGTCCGCGCCCAAATCCCGACGAAAACAGGCCGGGGTGCCAAATTCTCAATGAATTTCTGAGACTGCCGATCAGAAAAGCAAAAACAGGCGACTTACGATGAGGACGTCAGGTTACGTCGCTTCTCCGATTCCGTACTTGCGGCACTTACTAAAGAACGTGCTGCGTGGCAGATTCATGCGGCGGGCGGCCAGAGCTTTATTTCCTCCTGCGATCCGCAGAGCTTCCCGCAGAAGTTGTTCCTCAGAGTCGTTTGATGTGCCTTCGCTGCCGTTGGCAGGAAGTTCGTCACCTTCCGTGATCCTGCGCGACACACTTCGTACTGTCGATGCAAAGGAGGCTGTGATTGCCGGTCTGCCCGGGAGTCTGGCAAATTGTGGTTTGCGTTGGTGCCCGGTTTGAAACTCGTCCGGAAGGTCGGTCATCGTGATCATGTCGCTGTCCGCCAGGACGACAGCCCGCTCGATGACATTTTCCAGTTCCCGAATATTTCCAGGCCACTCATGTGCTTCGATTGCCGCTAACGCATCCGGATCGATCTGTCGAATCTGCTTCTTTGTCTTTTGAGCCGACCGGCTGAGGAAGAAAAATACCAATTCAGCAAGATCTTCCGGACGTTCGCGCAATGGCGGCAATGTCAGAGCGACAACATTCAGTCGGTAAAACAGATCCGCCCGGAACTGACCTCGTGCGATCATGTCTTCCAGGTTGCGATTGGTGGCCGCAATCACGCGGACATCGACATGCACGGTCTTGTCACTGCCGACGGCTTCGAAACAGCGTTCCTGCAGCACACGAAGCAGTTTGACCTGCGTCTCGGCCGAAATATCACCGATCTCATCCAGAAACAGCGTTCCCTTGTCGGCCGCCAGGAATCGCCCGGCTTTGTCGATATGGGCACCCGTATAGGCACCTTTGACGTGGCCGAACAGTTCACTCTCCAGCAATGAAGAAGTCAATGCCGCGCAGTTGACGCAGACCAGGTTCTCGGCGGCGCGGTCGCTGTTACGATGGATGACACGCGCCAGGAGTTCCTTTCCTGTACCGCTTTCGCCACGAATCAGCACGGTGGATGGACTCCGAGCCACTTTCTTCACCTGCGACAGAACGCTCAGCAAGGCCGAACTGCTGCCGCGAATCCCTTCCGTGTCAAAATCCTGTTCGGACGCCACGACCGGTGCCTGTCCGGCATCGCGCTGAAGGGACGTCAGTTCAGCCCGCAGCACCGCCATCTGGCGCTGTTGTTCGGCAATACGATCCATCTTCATTTTCAATTCTGCGTCCAGCCTTGCCATGGTCTGATTGGCGCGGGAACTATGCAAAGCCAGAACGCTCATCTGCGCGATGGCATGCAGGAACGCGATATCTTCTGCCGTAAATGAACCACCGGATCGACGCCGTCCCAGGATGATCACGCCGTGTACACCACCTTCGCCTTCCATCACACACAGTAACTCCGATTTCAGGTCGTGCAGCAAACGCTGCACAGGAGCCATTGTGTCGCGGTTGGTCTGAGGAATTCTCCGGATCACCGTTTCTCCGGAAACAAAAACAGGAATCTGCTCAGGTTTCAATTGCGCGGGAGCATGCGACGTTGCTTTTGTACCGATCAGACGAAAACTGCCCTGACCATCTCGTACGAACATCATGGCAGAAGTGGCGTCCATCACATCCTGACAGGTTTTCAGAGTAATGTCGGCCATCCCGGACGGTTCACTCAGATATGCAGCGGAACGATTCAATTGCTGCATGGCGCGGTCGAGTTGATACTTTTCACTGAAGAAGCGGCGATCCACCACCGTCTGCAGACGATCGCGAACCCAAAGTGTGATGCCTGCGGCCAGCAGCAGAATCAGAAACAGTGAGATCTGCTGCGTGGTCGATGAATTGAGCGGCAAACTGTACGAATGCGCGGCTACCCCCCCAAACGCCAGTAATGTTGCAAAACCGCCGGAAACCAGCAGGGACATCAGAATGTATCGACGCCCCTTATCTTCAGGATCTTCGGCCAGCATCAGCCGGTGCCGGAACATACCGTGTGAGTACGCCGCCATAAAAAGCATACTTGCGATAAACATCGGGATTTGTGCCCGGCCCAGAGCAAATTCAAGCTTCTGAAAAAATGCAAGATACAGCGTGTAGCTGATCGGAATTGTTGAGAGTAGTGCCGCCCCGAGAATCGTATTCACCTGCTGTCGTTCCCGCGGCAATTCAATCGTAAACCAGCCATGGACCAGCTTGCAGACAATCAGCAGAAAATAGATGCAGGCAAGTCCGATCGATGCGTAGATCGTAGATCGCAGAAGTTGCAGCAACTCTGTGGAATGGTTGACAAGAGCCAGGCCGGACGAAGAACCACGAAACACGATCTGACTCAACACCGCCAACTTTTGAAACACATTCAGGTCGCCACTGGTCGTGCTGCCGTTCAGACTCCAGCTGCTCCAATACACAATCACAAGGAGAAAGGTTGAAATTGCCACCGGTCCCAGAACGCCGATCTGGATGAGCGGTCGCCTTGTACGAACCAGTTCAGATTCTCGAGGAAACACCAGAAAGAAATTCAGCACCAACGCCGGGAGCGATGCGGCGCACACAATGAACGGAATATTGAGCAAAGGGTTGCCCGCCAAAACCCACCAATGAAAGCCCGCCACAAACGCCCCCATCGACGCACAGCACATCAGACAGAAATTCTGAGATACCAGATCAAAAGGGCGATACCAATACGACGTCAGAGCGACTGCAAGTATCGACAACTGACATGCAAACCAGAAAATCGTAATGGAGACTTCACTGACTGCAATCGGACGTACGGGGACGTAGATCCGGTTCTCAAGCATCGGTTTCGACGAATGCGTGTTTCGATAGACGATTTCGACAAGTCGCTCAGGAGGCCGCGATGGATCCCGACTGTACACCTCCACTAAAGATGGAACTTTCAGTTCTCCGGGATCGGACCCAGGAGTCAACTGTCCACCCGGTGGAATCTTTGCAAATCGCAGACTCTGCAGCGACGAAACGAAGTCCAGAAATGTTCCGATCTCCTGACCGTTCAAACGAACCAGTTGATCGCCGGGCCGTGGCTTGGGATCTGTATTCTCCCCAGGTCCCGCGATCCACTGACGAATCTCAATTCCACCATTTTGCGAGGCCTTGGCATCTGGAAGCAGACAACGGAGACCAATGTCTGGAAATGTCGCAACATGCCAAAGTACGGCAACACAATAGGCAACCACCAGTCCCGTAAGAGTCGCAACAACTCCGCGCAGGTCACGTTTCGTCGTTTGAGAACTTGTAAGAAAGAATGCCACTGTCCAAACCCTGAAAAAAACGACTTCGGCGCACGCTTCGGCGCTGACTGCGGGCAAAGATACGTATTGAGCGCCGATGTTTCAACCAATCTGCCGGATTTCAGCGCCGAACCGGCATTTTGATTTGGGCGCTAGATTTCGGCAGATTCTGCCATTAACCTGTGTTTATTGATGACAAGGATGAATTCAAAAAATGATTATTAGTCGGCACGAATAATGCATAAGGATATTGATACCCAGCCGCCCTTTGGTTCGGTAAAGCAAGTGTTGAACGAAGAATACACTCGCTGCACGAAGATGACCCAGTTTCTTGCAGCATTCCCCAGTTCTCTTCATCGTTCTGTCCCCGCACAACGCTTACCGGCCAAAGGGCATTTTTATGCGCCGTACCCGGCATGCGTTAAGGTATGATGGACATTCATCTCCGTCTTAAGTCCTCAAAGCGCTGCCCATGAGATTTCGTTCGCTGAGCCTGATCATTCTGATCGTGTTGCTGCCTACCGTGCTGCTCACATGGTTCGGCGTGCGGATGGCTCGCGACGAGAAATCTATGACGGAGCAGCGATTTCGCAGCGTAATGGTGCAGCGACTGCAGGACGTTAATCGACTGATTGGACGACAGTTTTCCGAGACTGAACGTCGATTGCAGCGAGTCACGGCAATCGATGAGTTCAGTGTCGAAGGGTTGCGTGAACTCAATCGTTCCACGCCGCAGGTGACTCAGATCTTTGTGCTGACTCCGAGTGGCGAATTGCTGTATCCGAATCCCGGAAGTTCACTCAATGGGACTGAGCAGAGTTTTCTTCGGCAAGCAGCAAGAATGTTCACAGAGCGTGATTTACAGAATGCGGTGTCACTGGCGGAAGCAACTGTCAAACACGGAGATTTTGCTCCGTCACCGGAATCTACTGACGCGCAGCCGCTGAAAATTGGTTCGCCATTGATCGCACAATCGTCAGCCGCACAGGTTCCTGGAGATCAAATTCAATCAATGAAAACTGTCCACGACAAAGTCGATAAAAATGCCGGGGCCGCGATGTCGCGGCAAGCTGCAGAACCACTGGCGGGAATCCAGTCACAAGCAGTCGATCAGGCGGGTTTTCTTTCATCAAGCGGCTGGTTTGTCTGGTATTGGGATCGTGGTTTGAATCTGGTTTACTGGCATCGTCGTCCGTCAGGGCATTTGGTCGGAGCGTCGCTGGAGCGTTCGCGGTGGATTTCTGACGTTGTCTCTGTGCTGCCGGAGACGGAAAGTGAATCAACATCCGTTGATCGGCTGACTTCATCGTTTCGAGTCGTGAATGCGGCATCCGAAACGGTTTATGACTGGGGGCCGGATATTGCAGAGAAGGCCGTGCCGTTCTGTGAAATTCCTGTCGCTGCACCGCTGGCATCGTGGAGGTTGCAGTGCTTCGTCCAGAAAGATCAACTACTCGCAGGAACCGGTCGCAGCGCCATTGTGACGCTGATCACCGGGCTTTCGGCATTTACGCTGACACTGGTCGTGCTGGCATGGTTGTTGTACCGCGACTATGCGCGCGACATCCGGGAGGCAACGCAGCAGGTGAGTTTTGTGAATCAGGTTTCGCACGAACTCAAGACGCCCCTGACAAATATTCGCATGTATGCTGAACTGCTGGAACGAGACCTGGATGCAGCGGAACAGGAAGTTGCTGCACGACCGCGCCAACGACTGGCCGTGATCACGTCCGAAGCACAGCGGTTGACGCGCCTGATTGGCAACGTTCTGACATTTGCGCGTCAGAAACGTAAGACGCTGGAACCACGTCCCTGCGATACAAATGTAACGGCACTTGTGCGGCAGATCGTGGATCGGTTCACACCGTCCCTGACAGAGCACGGCATCGTGGTGAAGTTCGAAGGCACCTCGGAGCAGTCTCTGAAGCTGGACCCTGATTTCGTGGAACAGATTCTGGGTAATCTCATCAACAACGTCGAACGCTACGCTGCCAGTGGAAAGTCGCTGATTGTGCGCTGTGCGACAACAGAATCCCGCGTCAGGATCGATGTGATCGATGCCGGTCCCGGCATCGCTGCTCACCAGCGCGCCCATGTCTTTCGTCCATTCAGCAGGCTCAGTAATGACCTGCGCGCTTCGACCGGCACCGGAATCGGGCTCTCCATCGCCCGCGACCTGGCCCGCCTTCACGATGGCGATGTGAGACTGCTGGATTCCGCTCAGGGCTGCTGGTTCTGTGCGGAGCTGGGGTCCTGGAAGATTGAAGATTGAAGATTGAAGATTGAGGCGTTGCCTTACTGAAAGTAGCCATCGACCCAGCCGCGCGCTGCTTGCGGTGGAACAGCATCGGCGAGGTCTGTTCCGTCGGCGAGCGTGAACGATATCGCAAGGGGAAACGGACCTTTGGGGGCTCCCCCTGTGTACGGGCCTTCTCCCGAGAACAAGCCATCGGCAACCATGTTCAGTTGCGTAATTTTCCCGTCGGTCAGCGTCAGTTGTCCCCGCAGGCGGGCGGAGTATGTTCGGTCTCCGGAGGCCGTTCTCAGCTCCACCTGCCCCGTGATCTTATCGCCGTCAATCGCAAACTTTATTGACGCGGCCTCGTCCTTTTTCCAGAACGGTGGTTCGCCGCGCGTGTTATCCACGAGATGAAACTGAGCAATGCGAAGTGCTAAACGGTCAGGAACGTCACCGGCGGCGAGTGCTTCGTGTTCTTCCTTCGTGATCCAGAGATTGTCCCGGGACAAAGACGACTGAAAAATCTGCTGGAATTGAGTTTCCGGCTCGTCGTAGCCACCCATCACTTTGGCACAAACACGCACGATCAGCCCGCCTTCCGGCGGCCGCAGATTGAACCTCTTATCGACCTTTTCGGCCACGAGTTGTTTCGTGTCTGTCGGTTGGTATCTGGCCAGAGCCGCTGTCAGCATTTGCTGAACTCGTTCGGGATCACGATGATTGGTATACCCCAGAAACGTGCCATCCGGAGCTGCCATATACAGCCCTTGAGTAGTGCCGTTTTCGAAGTCGTGACGTGGTCCCTGACTGGCGATTTTGCGATAGAATTCGCCTTCGGAATCCTGCTGACGCCGTTGATTCCACTGATCAATGGCGACGGGAACGGCTTGTGTCTTAAGGAATTCCACTACGGCGGGGTCTGCGAATGTCGACTCACGGTCGAGCACACCATTGTTTCAGGTGCAGCCGAGCGGATGCCCGTCCATCGCCCAGATAAAAATGGGCTTTTTCTGTTCGGCGGCGATCTGTTGAGCACTCAGAACCGAAGTCTTCCATGGCACGGACCGCCACAGCGCAGAATCATCTGGCTGCAGCTCCGCATGGAGTTTCAGGAACTCCGCCTCAGTGAGTTCTCCAGCACGAGCGACAGCCGCAGTTGCCAACGATGCGACCAATGCCAGTAAGAGGAAGCGACCATCAAACGACACACGCGGGATTCTCATCCTGAAATTCCTTTTGTTTGTGGCTCGCAGCAAACTACGCTGCAGCGCAGCAGACCGGATTCAGGATTGTGACAACGGTCGATGCATTTTGTCCAGCAACTACTTTTTGGGCTCAATTAATGCATACCCACATAATCAGAGACGAGGTACAATAGACCGAGGTTTACATCTTTATCGACTGAACCGACCGGGAAGGAAAGCACTGATGGCCACTGTTGAAGAACTCATCAAAGTGTTGCTCCATTCTCCACAACTGCCGAATTTGGTGGACCGGTTGACTCAACAATTGCAAAACGAACGGTTGGCCCGCCATCAATTTTATGACAACATGACTCCCGATCAGAAGATCGAATTCATTGATGGAGAAGTGATCCTGCATTCGCCTGCCCGCAATCGGCATCTTGATGTCACAATGCTAACGGCAAAGCTGCTGCACACGTTTGTTGCACTTCATCGTTTGGGAACCGTCAAGTCGGAGAAATGTCTGTGTGTGTTTCCTCGCAACGACTACGAGCCCGACATTGTATTCTTCGGTCCCGAAAAAGTGGCCAGTCTGACGCCTGATACGATGAAGTTCCCCGTCCCTGATCTCGCGATCGAGGTGCTTTCATCATCAACAGAAGACCGGGATCGCGGAGTGAAATTTGAGGACTTCGCGATCAATGGCGTGGGAGAGTACTGGATTATTGATGCCGTTACACAAACGGTCGAACAATATGTGTTGGTTGATGCCGCATATGAATTGCGAGTCAAGTCTTCATCTGGCCGACTCTGCAGCATCATGATTGCTGGACTTGAGTTCGAAATCGAAGCTATGTTTGATGAACAGAAAAGCCTTAACGCATTACGAAAGTTAATGGAGTGAACAGAATCACGTGGTGAGCAGGTTACTACATTCGCTCGACCGTCACCGCCATGACAATCGGAGCCGTGCGATCAGAGCCTTTGACAAGTTCAATGGTTTCGATCAAATCATGCTTCTTCGGAGTCACGGTGAGGCGCCGAATCTGCTGACCGCCGAGCGCGTAGGCAAATTCGGATTCGGGTACATCGACGCGACGGATGTAGTCGGCGAAGTGAACCCCGTTGATCAATTCAATATCCTCCGTTGAACCATCCTTGTAGTGCAGTCGAACGATCATGGAAACGGTCTTGTTCGCATCGTACGGAAAACTCCAGCCGCCAACGCCACTGAGCAGATGAATGGCTTTCGCTTCCGAATTGCACGGCAGCGTCACAGATTTGGGCATGGTTGGCGGGAGACGACCATTCGGACCATTCAGCAGGATGATGTTGGGAACTGTCTTGCCGCGAGGATCGGTCAGAATGAACGGAACGTCTTTGAAGATCTTTGGGGCCCAGTCGCCGAATACCATACGATCGGGACCGTCATCACCGACGTCAAACAGTCCTTTCGTACTGATGGCTGTGGCATAGCGATCGAGCGACACGGGCATGAACTTGCCCTTGTCGGTTAGGAACTCCAGCAGGCTGGTCAGTTCTTCCGGTGACACCTGCTTTTCGAAGCCTTCCGGCATCAGCGACTTACGGGAACGAATCAGCTCATCGATGTCTTCGCGAGCAATCTGATTCTCCTTGCCTTCGGTGTCGATCAGCGTGATTGTCGTGCGGGATTCGCCGGACATCATGCCGTTGATCACGATGCCGTCGGTCTTTGCGACCGTGTAGATTCGAAAATTTCCTTCGACGCTGCGGCTGGGGTCGATAATGTGAGTCAGCAGTTCGTGCTTCGGATGCACGGCCATTCCGGTGAGGTTAGGGCCAATGGATTTGCCTTCCGTGCCATGCATATGACACTTCGAACAGTGCTTGACGAACATCGCCTTGCCGACCTTCACATCGCCCTTCTCTTCACAGAGCGGCAGCAACGACTTGAGCACTTTGTCGCGGTCCGCATCCGGCAACCCGCCGCCGGCCGCCATTAGTGTTTCGGCGACCGTGCGTATTTCCTTGTCCGGGTGAACTCGAAGAGCCTGCTTCTGGTCAAGCGTCAGGTCGCCGATATCCAGGATGCCGGCTTCCACGGCATTCAGCAGGGCAGTTGTCGTGGCGGGGCGAGACAGCAGAATTCGCACAGCAGCTGACTTCATTGACGGAGTCATTTGTTCGGTGCTATCCACGATAATCTTACCGGCATCGTTGGCAGTGCTGAGGCCCGCCGCTTCGATGAAACCCAAGGCAAGGTCCGGCGGCGTTTGCAGACTAATTGTGTCCAGAACGGCGTTGAGGACATCCGCGTTTTCGGTCTGAAAGCCAATCGCTTCCTGCGCCGCGTTGATGCGAGCTTCAGTCTTTGAGTCTGCGTCGTTGACAACTTTGAGCAACCCGGCAACGATCACTGTCGAGTACGATTCCAGTGACCTGGAACCGCAAATGTTCGCCAACTTCACGACTCTGCTTCTGCTGGCAACCTCACTTTTCTTCAGCAACTCCATGAACGCGGCATCCACGCTTTCGGAAGTCGTGAATTCGAACTTTGGAGGAAGCCCGGCAATGATTCCTTCAAGCGCGGCATCCATCACTGGCGGGTCGGCGAGCGTAATATCGTCAAGGAACTCTTCGAGCTCCTTCGTACCTGGGCGAGTACGCCCAAGATGTTCAGCGACGACTCGCACAATTGGCAATGAGCTTGCCGGAGTGAGATGAACGTTTTTTTCGTGTTCCACTCCATCCGTAGTCGTTGAGACCCGCACCTCGGTCGGCCAGAAATGATGAAGGTGTTTTGTGCAATGTACGGACGCCGCCACAGTCACCGCATCAGCCAGACCCGGATCGGTGATTCCTGCGGACGCGAACATCATAATCATTCCGGCCGCTTCATCGGAGACCGGCATGTCCGACAGCGTCAGAAACAGTTGCAGCAGAACCTGGGCATCCTTTTCCTCGTAGAGAAGCGCCGGGTGATTCTCGAAAAGTGTGGCCATACCAAACTCATCATGTGGCAACACAGCAATCACGTTGTGACGAACCGCAGCCGACGGATGTGACAGCGCTTTTCGAACAACAGGGCCAACGACGCTGGCCGATTTGAACTGCGGGTTCAGTTGCATGTATCCCAGACCGTTCAGCGTATGAGCCGCATGAATGGCACCAACATTCAGGCCGATCTCATCAACCGATTCATCCGCCAGCAAAGCGAGCAGCGGCAGCAGGACTTCGCCCGTTTTTCCGGCATCACGTTCGATCAAGAGCCGCTGAGCCTGCAAACGCCAGTTCATCGACGGATGCTGCAGCGCATTGACAAGTTCCAGGTCGGATGCTTTCGCGAGATTCGTCCATGGATGCAGCACGTCCTTACCGCCGTCGGTCGGAAGCACGCGATAGATTCGCCCGTGCTTCTTGTCACGCAGATCGCTTTCGTACGCATTGCCCTTGCCGGTCGTGAAACCCTGCGGCGTCGGATTGTGCTGGATGATGTAGTTGTACCAGTCGATGACCCACACAGCACCGTCAGGCCCGACCTCAGCCATGATCGGCGACGCCCATTCGTCGTCACTCGCGATCAGGTTCGTCGGACTTGTCGACTTGTAACCGGTTCCGTCGCGACGCAATACAAAGGTCCCAACAAGGTGCCCTGTCGGCTCACAGACAAATGCGGTCTTGTTCCACCACTGCTGAGGGAAAGTACGGGCTGTATAGAGCGCGTGACCAGCACCAGCCGTGTAGCCGCCGAACTGGTCAACCTGTCGGACATTTTCGGTGATGGCATTGAACAGGTAACTGTCAGCAATCGTGCCGATATCCGGAGCCGCCCAGCCTCGCACTTTTTCGTAGTAGCGGTTCGGGATCGGTACGAATGTGCTCGGGTTATGGTTCGCGGTGGAGCCAAAGATCAGGCCCTCTTCGCTGATGCCCAGCCCCCAGGTGTTGTTGTTCGTCGAACGGATGAATTCAACGTCCGTGACCTTCGGAGGATCTGAATTCGAGAGCTTGAATCGCCAGAATCCCTGGCGGAACGACTGTGACGACTTGCCCTCGAATTCCGGAGTGCTGTCGTTGTAGCCCTGCATCGACCAGATCCAGTTGTCGAGACCGTAGCGGAAGTTACTGATTCCGCCGTGTGTATCGCCAGCGCCAAAGCCGGTCATCAGGACCGTCTTCTGGTCGGCCTTGTCGTCGCCGTCGGTGTCCTTCAGGTAGAGTGTCTCGGTGGCATTCTGAACCACCGCCCCGCCCCGATAAATCATGATCGCCGTCGGAATGGACAGGCCTTCGGCGAAGATCGTGAACCTGTCGGCGACGTTGTCTCCGTCGGTGTCGGCGCAGATTCGAATGCGGTCGCGGTTTTTACCAAGCTCATTCGGGTAGTCGAGCGTCTCGCAGATCCACAATCGACCGCGTTCGTCCCAGTTCATGGCGATGGGCTTCGATTCGAAGTTGCGTTCATCAGCGTACAGTCGAAGCGCCATTCCCTCCGGCATGACGTAGTGCTTCATTGATTCTTCAACGCTGAGCGGAAGCTGCATCGTGGTCTTTGGTGCTCCCTGAACTCCCCACTGCCGCCCCGGTGTGTAGTTCGGAATCTTTGGCCCCACTTCAACGAATTCAAACGGAACGACATCTGTACGCGGCTCAGTCATCTTCTGAGCAGCAAACGCTTCCAGATCCGCGAATGCGGGCACGACGGACACCTCCTTACCGCAGGCCCAGCGAATTCCGCGTTCCACCAGATTGCTGAACTCCGGATTGGTCCAGGTCCGTGTATCATGTCCCCATGCCGTGTAGAAGACTCGGCCTTTGCCATGAGTCCGCACCCATGTCCACGGTTCCCGGTCTTTTCCTTCAGCCTGTTCGCCTTCAACACGGTATTCCAGGACTGTGCGATTTTCTTCGTTGTGCAGGTGGTGAATGTAGGTTTCGTCCCAACTCGAAAATCCGCTGAAACCTCTCATGATCGGATGATCCGGTTCGGCGATCTGAGTACCAAACACCTGCCCGCCGTGCCGCTGAAACTGCCCGCCCATGAGCTTCACAATGTCAGGATTGTTTCGCCAGCAGAAGGTGGCACAGTGGAGTGGAATGAATGCTTTGCCGCTCGCAACATAATCCAGCACTGCCTTCGCCTGCGTGTCTTCGATCCTGTCGATGTTCGCATACAGTACCAGCCCATCAAAGTCTTCCAGCGTGTCGGCCGTGAGGTCTTCCATGCGATCCGTGTACTTCAGCTCAATCCCCCGCTGTTCCAGCACCGGCGCGAGCTGATGAAACATATCAACAGGCCGATGATGCCCATTGTCGCCCATGAAGAGCAGTTTCAAGTCGGCAGCGGTTGCCGCGCTTGCCGGTGCAAGGACAATCAGCAGGGCAAGGGAGCGGAGGAGCGTGGGAGCAAGGGAGAATGGTCTCATTGTGTTACACCGTTGGGATTTCGTAATTTTGGTTGTTTCAGTACTCAGATTGTTCGTTCAGCCCGTGTCCAGTACAGACTTCCGTTATTCGTGCTGCGGATTGGAACCTTCAGATCGTGCCTTCACCAGTTTCCAGACGTCCGCGACTCCCAGCCGTTCCAGCCAGGATTCGATGTATTCAAAATCGATCGCCTCGCCCTGGACACGAAGAACGCCCGAGATGTCTCGCACATGACGATCGGAACTGTCTTTCTGATACCACTGCAGCTTCTTGAGGATCACGTCTTCGGGAGACGCGAACATTGCCATCACACCTTCGCCGATCAGTACCGGTCGAGCTCGTGAAAAACGGGATCGATCAAAATCCGAGTCCTTCGCGACAACGAAATCGACCTTGCCGCCTGTGGCAGGCTGGATCAGATTGAACATTCCTCTCCGCTCAACAGCACTTCGAACCGCCGATTCACTCAGATAATAGTCATCCGAACCAAATGCCGCCAGAAACTCGGACAGACCCTGTTGCCCCAGTTCGATCACGACATCGATGTCCTGTGTGAATCTGGGCTCTCCGTACATTGTCGAGGCTTGTGAGCCAGTCACGAAGTACCGTATGCAACAGTGTTCCAGACGCACTGCGATGACCTCAAGGAGGTCCTGTTGATCCTGCGAACTAGCACTGCTCATTGCGACAACTCCATGCCCAACAGCCGTCGGGCAACTTCCCGGTTGACTGCGTCCTCGGTCCAATCAACCTTCGCCTCGCGAATGGAAAAGTACAACCTTTTTCTGGTTGTACGCCACATTGCATGTGTCATAGCTAGACGTTCAGACGGAGACTTCTTTCGAAGGATCTCTGCCATTTCTTCGCTGACGATTTCGATGTGGTTCAAGTCGGACATGGGAATACTGCCGTCAATTTTTCCTCTTTTTTCACGAATCAGCCAAAAACCAGGCTGACGCGACCAGGCCATTTCTGCAGAGCATAGACATGTACCCCGGGATTTTCATGTCAGGATCCAAATTCAAGTCGAATCCGAACCATGCCATAGACATTCAATTCACCGCAGGTGACACCTGTACGACCAACGCCATGGGCTGCATGGGATCTCCAAGGCTAATGGCCCCGGAAGTGACGATCAGCCTGCCGAGAGGCAGTTCTTTTGTGATCGAGTCGGAGTCGGTGTTGCCCTCCAGCCGATCAATCAATCGCCTCATTTCCCTGCGAGTGTGAAACATCTCCTCCCTTCGTGTGATCGGCAATTTCAAGGACGACCGCACGATCGACAGTCCGAAGAACGTAAAAAGCAACGCTTGCGCTTTGTGTCCCTGGAAACCGTGATCGATTGCCGCATAAAAGCATGCAACTCCACCGAGGATCATTGCCACCCAGCGAACATGCGAAACCATGAGCAGCAGCCCCAGAAAGATGAGAGCGCAGCTTATACAGAAAACGGTCAGCCCGGTCCTGGGGTTGCCGTTCTCCGCGTGCAAACCGCCCTGAATAAGTTTGACAAAGCCAGCGCATACGCCGAACAGGCAAAGGAACATCCACCACAGCCGCGCTGGTATGTCATCGAATCGTTTAAGCATGAACTTACTCCGCCTGCGATTCGTCAAACTTCCGCAACGACTCTTCCAGGTTCTTCAGCACACCCAGTCTCTCCGCCCAGTGCTTCATGTAATTGCGATCCAGTTCTCCCTGGATGAATAAGACATCCTGAACATCGCCTCGATCGCGGTCGCGATTTGCGAGAACCTTCAGAACAATCAAGTCTTCCGGAGAAACAAGCCACACAGGTTTGCCGCCGATATCGTGCTGCTTCCGTCGCACCAGAATGGATTCCTGGAACGTGCATTCGGAGAGAAACACATCGATATCTATACCCTGTGATCCCAGCTGCATGCCCAGTTTCACGATCGGCATGTTGGCAACCGTATCCACCCAGCCCGATCGATACGCCACCGGCACGTGATACCCCGCGTTCTCCGCCGCATCGAAGAGCTCAGGCAACTGATCTCGTGCAACGGCCAGCGTAAAGTCAACATCGTACGTCGGTCGCGGAATGCCGAGAACTCTCGCCGCAATCCCCCCCATGATTGCATACCGATATCCCCTCGCCTCGAACATCTCCACAAATTCATGCAGCGCCACGATCAAGTCAGGAGGCATCCGTTCGAGTCCTCGCCAAACCTTCCAGCATATTTTGGTTCCTTTCGTCATTCTGCCGACGCAGGAGTTCAAATCTCCTGGCCACCTTTTCGTCTGATCCCTCAAACATGGCTGGCCAGTTCTCACGCATCGACTGCACCACGACGGAAGCACGTTCCGACGTGGTCATCTGTCGATAACGTTCAAGTGTTTCTTTGCTGAGCAAACGTCGCTCCCGGCTGAAATCGAGTGGATCGGGAAGAATACGAAGCAGAACCGAATCCAGAAAATCTTCCTTTATTCTAGTCATTCCGCCACTCTGCAGGGATCTCTGACGGATCGATTTTTTCTTCCAAATTCTGAAGTTCCGGCAGCGTTGCCGAATTGAGGTCAAAGTGGCCGGACGCGATTCCGTCGATGTCCTGTGAAATCACGTCCGAATTGCAACCAACCGTGACGACCGATATCCTCCCTGTCCCTGATGTTGCGACGCGGTCGAACACAGTAACATTCACTTTGCCGTTGCACGAATTTCGTTAGATTCTTACTTTTCAACAACTACGCATTTTGCGAGCATCTTTTGACCGTAGTTCTTTGGGATTTCGAAATTCGGATTTCGGATTTGCGGCTTCGCCGCGCTAGGTCTGACTGATGTTTTACGCCGGTGTCTTCTGGATGTTTGTCAGAAACTCGCTCATTCGTGAGATGATGTTTCCGGCCAACTTCATGATTCAGGTCGTCACGCGGCTATTCTGGTTTTTCGCCCGCGTCGCACTCTTTGTCGTGATCTACAAGGAAGTCGATCACATCCGCGGATGGTCGCAGCATCAGTATTTTGCCTTCATGTCCACCGGGATGCTCATCAACGCCATCGTGGAGGCGTTTTTTATGCCCAACTGTGCGGCGTTTTGTGAGAATATCCGCACGGGCAAACTGGACTTTTCCCTGACCAAACCCATCGATTCGCAATTTTTGGTGTCGATGGAACGCGTGAGCCTGGCAATGATCAGTCAGATCATGCTGGCCGCAGCACTGCTGATCTGGTCGCTCGTCAACATCGGGTCGCCGATTTCAGTGACTCAGGTCACGATGTACTTCTTCTACATCGCCGTCGCCGTCGCTTTCTTTTATTCAATGATGATCACGACGGCCTGCACGAGCATCTGGTTCGGACGGAACCAGGGGCTGTACGATTTCTGGTTCTACATCACGATTTTTGCGCAATATCCCCGCAGCATCTACGATGGCACTGACAACAGCCGATTCGAAACAGGCGAAGCGCTGCAATTCGGGTTCACATGGATCGTGCCGATCCTGCTCGTCGTGACAGTGCCCGCGCAGATCATTGTCGGCACGCTGGATGATCGTCTGTTTGCTGTTGTCTCGGCCATCGCTGCGGCCGTGGCATTGCTGGTGTCACGCGGCGTGTTTCAATGGAGCCTGAACCACTATCGCGGAGCCAGTAGCTGACGCTGGAAACTCGCCTCAGCGCATAAAAAAACGTGGCAGCGATAACGCTGCTACGTTTTTGTAAAGTGCGACCGACTGGAGTTGAACCAGCACGGGTGTTACCCCACATGCTCCTGAAGCATGCGCGTCTGCCAATTTCGCCACGATCGCCTTTGTTTTCACCGACTGACATGCCCACCGAAGCACGCGGATCGGCCAATTTCGCCTCATGCGACGAAACACTGGTAAATGTTGTTTACCAGCGCTTTGGCAGTCTAATCGACCATTCCGGGTATTGCAATCGAGCCGATTCAGTTGCATTGATTTTCACCGACTTCAACAGCAGGTATCAATCCCGTCACCCCCGTCGATGCTACCGAGCTGCGTGAGCGCCAAGGCGATAGCGATCAGGTCATCGCAGCTTAAAATGCAGCTACCAGCATTACACGGGTGTGCATCGGCAACAAACGATCTGCCCCGCGAGGACTGATCTCTATGTTGAAGAAGCATGAATTCCTCAAGTAGTGCATTTCCGTTTTTGTGTGTAGCCCGACCTGGCTCAGGTCGGGAATCTGCGGAAAGCCGCCCGAGTTTTCACAAACTCTGCTACATGACTTAAACAACCTCGGAATCTATTTTACGCCTGAACGTGATCTGTCACCCTTCGCGTTTATGCTCGTCCGGCAAGTTTGGTGAGACTACTCTTTGTCGTTTTCGTCGCAACGTATCGGTGGGCTGACGCCGCACCGCTCGCCGAATTACTGACTTCGCCGCACCGGGATGCGGGAGACGTCTTCGACGATGCTCGATGTTGTCGCCTCGTTCAGGGTGCGACGAAAACGGATCACCATGCCGGCAGAACCTTCTGCTTCGTAGCTCCACATTTCGCACACCGACTTCCGCGATGCGATTCGTGAGATTTTCGTGGGCTGTCCCAATGTCTGCACGACCTGCGGCACGCTCATTCCACGCACAATGCGGCCTTCACGAATCGCCAGTTGCACGTCATCCTTTGGCAGCGAATTCATCTGAGCGTTTGTCATCCATTTGTGATTGAGGCGTTCCCAGCCGAGCCGCTTCAGTCGATCGGCAATCTGATCGGCGTCAGTTGGCGAAGACTCTCTGGCACTGGTCCATGCCTGCTTCAGCAACTCCACGCCCTGTGCTTCATATTCAGTTGACTGCAGCAGGTCGGCTACAAACAGGTATTCATCCGCCGTGCGTATCAGTCCCGCCAGATTTGATGTACCGAATTTTCGTTCCTGAGCCCGCAACCAGTCGCGAACGGCAGCTGGCACTTGCGTGGCGCGATTCAGCCGGGTCAGCAATTCCGTGAGTCCCTTGAGGTCTGCCCGGGAAAGCATTGTCAGTTGTGTCAGTCTGTATTGAACCTCGCGTTCTTCAAATTCCGCAGCCAGCGGATCGTCATCGCCGAATTCCGTGCGAACCAGTCCGGAGATTTCCAGTCCATTGCCTCCATCCGTCCTGATCATCATCTGAAGCTGACGCAATCGCAGTGCTTTGTACAACAGTCGATGCAAGCCTCGTCGGTCTGCCTCCCGAGCTTCAAGAAATGTGGCCACTGCGTCTCCTGCGAACTCCAGTTTCAGACGTTCCGAAATCGGCGGTACGAGCCGATCCCAGCCGTCGCATGACGATTTCGTTTCTGCGACTAAGGCGTCCACGTCTGCGTTCGGCGCTTTGGATGCAGCGTAGATTGATTCAAATTGCAGCGCCTGGATGAATTCCGGTTTGACGCCCAGTGATTGACTCTGTCGCAGAAGCTCACGCAGTTTTGTCACGTCGCCGCGAGCCATCCCGCGGAGTCGTGAAAGACTGTCGGTCCGTACGGCGGTGATTTCAGTCTTCAGGGTGGAATCATCGTAAAACTCCGCGTCGTTCTGAAATTCCGCCGCCAGATCCAGGAGTCTGGCAGGCTGGTCAGCGGGGATTGCTTTAACGCTCGAGCGTAGCCGGTCAATGTCAGTGTCTTTGATCAGAATTCGGGAGACGACAAAGAAGAGTTTTTCGTTCTCAGACAGGAATCGTCCGATCAATTCGATTCGCTGGCCACTCCTGATTCCATCCGGAAACGTGCCATTCGACGGAAGCCTGCAACCAATATCGAACTTGCTGATCTTAATAGTATTTGCCGAACGACCTTCGAACCGGCCTTCGAACTGAAACTTTCGGCCATCGACTGCATACGTCGGCCATTGTTCCTTGTTCGCCAGCAGGTCCTGAATGGTGACCGACTGCCCCAGCGCATCTGCAGACTGTACCAGGAGTAAGCCGAGCATGGTCAATTTCAGAATCGAAGGATTCATGGATGGCTCTCCACTCCCGTGGACGCAGTCTTCAGAAACTCAGCCTGACGTTCAAGTAAAGCATCAATGCCTGGCGAGTTTGCAGCGGTAAAACCCATTTGAGCGGCGTGATACCGGGTCGTGATGAGTGTCGATGAATTGCCGCTGAGCTGGATTTGAAACTCCGGCCCACGATCGACAACCCGGCAGACATCTACGGATGCCACAAACATCAGTGGAGACTGCGGCAGTGCCGTCAAGGCGCGTTGCAGCGAATCTGAAGAAATCGTGATCGTCACCGGGACAGAATCCACAATCAGAGGCAAATCAGCCTTCAGTCCGTTCTCCGTACGCAGCAATGAGCATTCAAACACAAACCATTTTCCATCGAGCGATGCTGCGGCTGCTGCCGCTTTGGCTGTGTTAAAAGCGCCATCGTCTGAGACGCAACCGGACAGCATCGAAACCATGTCAGTGGAACTCAGATTTTGTACGGCCAGTGTCTGCAGCAACAACGAACCCGCTCGACGCGATTCAGCGTCGTCGCGTTGCAGGGTGTCGGCCGCAGCCACAGCTTTTGAAAGTGATTCGTGCAACGCCACCAGATCTTTGTCTTCAAGGGCCTGTTCGGCAACATCCATTTCGCGTCGCCAGGTCTTCCGAGCGTCCTCCATGCGACGCTGTGTCACGATCCACCACCCAGTCACGGCGACCAGCACTGTAGCACTCAGCATGAGAAGCCGAAAAGGCGTGAACACACGCCGCATGACAACAGCCAGACCTGGACGAGGAACGCGGACCACCGGCTCTTCGACAAGAATCTGTTCGGCTACAAGCATTGCTGCCGCTGGCGAAATCCTTGTTGGAGCGTCTGATTTTCGGTGACGCTTCCCCGCGACTTTTTCGCCATCTGATGAATCACTCTCTGCTGGAATTCCATCATCAAGGGCAGGCGACCCGGATCGACGTTGTCCCGGAATCGTTGCTGGTTTCGCCGATGACTTCGATTTCGGAGCCGATTTGTGTTCACCGACGACAAGTTCCCGCAAGATCACGCTCAAGCGACTGCTGACCGATCCGTCCAGCACTTCACTGGGCACGCGCTTGGTGGCTGGATAGACGTTGACGGGCAGCACATAAATTCTGGTATCACACCCCGTGCAAATCCCGATCTGGTTTGATATCCGCCGAATTCCGGTGACGCGATGACCACAATCACACGGCAACTCGAACGGCACGACGATATCTTTCGCCGCCGTGCCGAGCAGACGCGATTTGGCTTTGTGCAGTCTGGCTTTCAGGCTGGTCATGCGGGTGAAGACGCTTTGGGGCGACCGGACAGGAATCTGGAAACTGCGGCCGGGATTCCGTGCCGCATGTCTGGATTGTGCCGATTCACCTGCTGCTTTACTACCGCTCAAACGAAAAGAGGCAATGTTCGAAAACATCGCCTCTTTCGAGGTTCATCGCAATTCATCCGAGACCATTTCGAACGCTGGGCGATTACCACAAAATCACACCCGATTCATCGTTCCAGAGAGTCTTCAACATGTGTGTTTCTTTCGTGTTTTTTTTGAGAGAGTGACGAGAGAGATGAGAGATTTGGATAGGCTTTGCTTCTCCCTTTGAGACCAATTGAGAAGTTGGTCCCGCTCGAATTGATATCTGTGTCATGGCCGTTCAGCAGTATCACCCGGGCATTGTCCTGAGCACTGAACTCAGGTTGATCTGCATCTGCAGGATCACCTGAGTCCCTCCAAAACGCTGCTCCGCATGCATCTGAAGAATCAGTTCACTCAGGTCCGCAACACACCCTGTTCCACAGGGAAATTGCCTGATCATCAAGGCCCGGGGAGCGAACGGCGTTCCGGTGGATAACGTGGACAGGCGTTTGAGAGTGCGGCCTCGATTCGCTTTCCCTAAGTCGATGCCATCAATGGGGGATGCGACTGCAGTAGGTATTCGCAGCGCGGCAACGCATTTCCATTTTTGACGGATAGCGCAAAGCATTCTATGAGTTGCAGCTTATCAACACGTCAATGCTGCCAAACATCAACAATGTGTTTTGCACGGCAGAAACGAATTTTCCCGGGCAAATCATGTCTCCGGAATCTCTGCTGCGATCGGCCTGCGCTATTCTTTAGAGAGCGGCAAACTCTCACTCCGACTGAGCAACGCACGCAGACGGGACACAATCGGTCCGATGGAATTGAGTGACTTACCGAGTCGACCGGCGATTTCACGATATGTCAGTTCGTCCAGAAACAGCCAACGGGCAACCTGTTGCGGTTCCCGGGGCAGCTTTGACAGCAGCGATTCGACCTGATCACGCTGGTCCAGTTGCCGCACAGAACTGTTTTCTGATGACGCAAAATCGACCGCCGCCCGATGAGCGTTGATATGCCCCAGGGCGAACGAAAATCGATGTTCTGCCAGCTTACGAACAACAATCCTGCGGGCAATCACGCCCAGATATGTCGCCAATGAACATCGTCCCCGAAAACTTCTCAAAGCCGCCATGTCCCGCACCAGTAGCTCGGTCATCGTATCTGCGCACAGGTCTTCAGTGTCATCGATGTTGAGTTTCAGGCTATGGGCCTGGGCTGTGTGCTGAATGACCTGCACCACGAGTGGTGTGTACCGATCGACGAACAGTTTCCAAGCCCCGCTTTGAGCATTCAGCAGGTCGGTCAACAATTTGCGGTCGTGATTTGTCAGTGGCACGATTTCATCCCACAGAGAATTACCATCAAGCCCTCGAAAGTCAGCCTTAATACGCAGAGATTCAGAATCTGGATGGAAGATTGACTGGAAAACGCAGTTGTTCGCGTTTGGCGTCTATGAAATTGGGAAACTATCGCATAAAACCCGGAATCAATCGACACTTCGCCCAAATACTCAAATCCTCAGAATTCCACGAGGCTTGGAAAAGGGGTCAGGAACAAATGGCCCAAAGGGTGCTCCGTACGGCCCCCTTTTCCAAGCCCACTTGACTGGCGATCGCTGCGCTGGCAATTCTTCCGGACTAAGGAAGCATGCTGACATTATGCCAGTCAATTGTGCTTGAAACAACATGTGCGTGCTCGGCTTGCAGCGGAATATGCCAACACCGGTCGGTTTGGCGAACTACAGGCGACTTTTCGGGCGAAATATCGTCACTGATTGATGCTACTTCCTCCGTGCTGATGAGAGAATGACCGAAATCTCACGGTGATTTTTGGGAATGGCTGACCGTTTCAACGACTCGTCTCGCCACAGGACCGGTAAATTTCGCCGTAGACTGTCGAGACTCTGTCTCAATTTGCATCGTCTGATTTTCCATGCCCGACCACTCTGGAAAATGGTGAAAAGGATGTCATAAATCGCCGAAATTCATACCAAGGTTCGACGTTTGGCCATGGAGCGTGTATGTTTCGAATCGTTCGAATATATACACGTTGATGATCACAACGGAACGAGTGCGGATTTTGGTAGCGAATTCCGTTTCAGCGAAGTTTTGTTTCGAATGCGTCTTGAATCATTTCGATTTTGATGAATGGATCGCCAGACCATCTGGCCTGAAAGGGTGTCACATGACTCATGTTGTTGCTGAGCCGTGCTTCAACTGCAAATACACGGACTGTGTTGTTGTCTGCCCGGTTGAATGTTTCTACGAAGGCGAAGCGATTCTCTTTATCCATCCGGAGGAATGTATTGACTGCGAAGCCTGCGTTCCTGAATGTCCGGTTGCGGCGATCTTCCATGAAGATAACCTGCCAGCTGAATGGTCAGACTATACCGCGTTAAATGCCGAAATGGCATCGCAGTGCCCGGTCATCACGGAGCAGAAAACTTCAATGGCAGAGACTCATGGAATCTGCACAGCGCCCAAGCGGTAAGCTGTGTCCCGTTGGCCCGTGAAACTGAAATCCGGCGCGATCACGTTGCGCCGGATTTTTCGCTGCGCGCTGGCTTTGATCGGGCCTCGCTGGTCCGCACCTGGTGCCTTTTCAAGACGAGACGAATTGCGGTGGTGAATCTGTAGGCCGAACCAGGCGAAGCGCCGTTCCGGCAGGTCGTCTGAATCTCCGCCACGGAGTGTCGGGGCAAAATGAATCAACCCAACGACGACGAATTCAGTCGCTTCCTCAGGTAGTTCGCCCGCACATTGTTGCGTTCCGCTGTTTCGAGGGTCTCGCCATGCAGCGTCTGCAGGTGCGCTGGCTGAGTGTGAATAAACAGCTCATTCACAGTCGCCAGATCCAGGTTGTCGATCAGTCCCTGTTGAATTCCCATCCGCAGGCTCGACAGCAGGTGCATGGTTTCTTCGGAGCTGATTGACCGAGCACTCGTCAAAACGCCGAATGCGCGGGCGACCTGATCGTGCAGTTCCGCGCGTTTGTCGCGTACCAGCAGGTCACGGACGCGGCGTTCCCAGCCAATGATGTTGGAAACAACTTCTTTCACTTCCGCAATCAACTGCTCTTCGGACTTGCCCAGCGTCACCTGATTCGAGATCTGGTAAAAGTCACCCATCGCCTGACTTCCTTCACCGTACAAACCACGCACGGCAAGGTTAATCTTCTGGGCGGCCTGATGCACCTTCTGAATTTCCCGCGTTAATCGCAGGGCCGGAAGATGAACCATCACGCTGACACGAATCCCGGTGCCAACGTTTGTCGGACAGGCTGTCAGATATCCAAGTTGCGGATGAAACGCATAGGGAATAGTTTCTTCGATCTGATCATCCAGTGCATCGCATTCCATCCAGCAGTCGTCGAGCGCGAAGCCGCTGTGGAGAACCTGGATTCGCAGATGATCTTCTTCATTGATCATTACGCTGTGTCGTTCACCTTCGCTGATGGCCACAGCCCGCGGACCGTCACCTCGTGCGAGCTCCCGACTGATCAGCTGGCGTTCCATCAGCATTTGACCATCCAGCGTGGAGAGCGATTCGATGTTCACGTGATGCACAGGGCGATGTTGAATTTCGTCCTGCATTGCAGACTTGACCATCTGTACAATCTGAGATCGGGCATCGGCGGAGGCCCGCGTCACAAACGCAAAACCCGCGACATTGCGCGCCAGCCGCACGCGACTGGAAATGACAATGTCCGACTCCGGCCCGTCACCCCGCAGCCATTCTCCGCTTGTGCGTGCGAGTTCAGTCATGCAAAACGAGTTGTCTGGGCGTTCCGGACTCAACGAAAAGTATCCTTGAAAATCATTGAGACAGCACTTCGAGTTGTGCGGCTCAGTTCCTGAATTGTAGGAAGATTCCTGCTCCAGACAAGAAACTCCGATTGCGGAGCAACCGTATAAAGTGCAGACATTCGCCAGCGCGTCCTGATCCAGGATGGACATTCATGTCCGTCGCATGCCAATTCCTACTCGGGCGGCGCAGCCTTCTTTTTCCTGCGAGGTTTCTTTGGCGTCTCTTCGCGCACAGCGTTTTCGAGCGCCGCGATTTCGTCGCGCAGCCGGGCAGCGGTTTCGTAGTCTTCCTCTTCGATTGCGTTTCGTTGTTCGTTGCGCAACTGGATGAGTTGTCCCTGTTCCTGAGTTCCTACAAGGGTACTTCGCGGGCGTTTGCCTTTGTGTTCGACGTCTTCGTGAATGTTTTCCAGAAGTGGCAAAAGTTCCGTCATAAACTCCGTATAGTCCTGTGAACAGCCGAAGCGTCCACTCTCGCGAAATTCGCTGAACGAAATTCCACAGTTCGGGCAACTTGCGGGCGAATGCGAATCGCCGATGAGTTCATCGAGTTTTGATGCGAGATCGGCAGCAATCGTTGGATTCTCGTCGTCTGGATTCTGTTCCAGGTATTCCCTGGCGCACGTATCGCACAGATGGACGATGGCCGCTTTACCTTCACGGATTTCTGTCACGTGCAGTGTGGCCGGTTTAGTACAACGTCGGCATTTTTTCATAGCGTTTTCTCGAGTGTTACAGATTCTGCACCGCACGGCGTTCACCGCCTGCGAAGTCGCGTCTGACAGATGATTGTGCTCGTTATCTTCCCGGTTCCCGATGCCGGATGCAAGAGCCATCACACGGCAAACAGCGATGTTGCGGAGTGTCAGAACGCAGGGAAAGCCATGCATGGCAACTCAATCGGCTGTCCTGTGCACCGGTGAAACCACAAGTCGCAGGTTTCGCCTGTTCGGAATCCGACTTCCGGGGATGAAAGTCCGCTTGTGTGGTTGTCGCGAAACGTGTCCGAGAGCTAAGCTGCGTTCCTTCATTCCGGAGAATTTGTCAATCAAGTCAGGACACACCATGAGTTCAGCGACCGTCGTCGGCAATGCTTCAAAAGATTCACCAACCCTTTTTGGTCACCCTACCGGGCTGTTCACGTTGTTCTTTGCCGAAATGTGGGAACGCTTTTCATATTACGGCATGCGTGCACTGCTGGTCTTCTACATGACGAAGGGGTTTCTCGGCTACAACGACAGTCGCGCCTACACTGTTTATGGTGCATACACGGCACTGGTCTATATGACACCATTTATTGGCGGACTGCTGGCGGACCGGCTGCTGGGGCAACGCATTGCGGTAATTATCGGCGGATTGTTGATGGCTGCCGGGCATATGATCATGGGGGTTGAGAACCCGAATGCATTTTACCTGGCGATGGCGTTACTCATCGTCGGAAATGGATTCTTTAAGCCGAACATTTCAACCATTGTCGGAACACTTTACCCCGCCGGAAGTCATCGCCGGGATGGTGGATTCACGATCTTTTATATGGGAGTGAATCTTGGCGCGGCGATGAGTCCGCTGCTGTGCGGCTACATCGGTGAGACGTACGGATGGCACTTCGGTTTCGGCCTGGCCACGATCGGGATGATGATCGGTCTCGCCGTCTTTGTGATGCCTAACCTTGTCACACAGGCATTGATCGCTGCCGGAGCGTTGGGGGCAGTTTTCGCGTTGCTGTTCTACCGACCCGACAATTCCACGGCGATCGTGTGGAATGCATTCGTGGCTGTCTGCCTCGCTATCGCCGGTGTGATTTCGATCACCGCTCTGTCTCGCGGCGGGCTTCCAGAAAGTGCAGGAGCAGCAAAGAAACCTGTCAGTCTGAAGACGATCGCAATTGTCGTGACTGGTATTCTTATCGCGATATCAATTCTGATGCACTTCGTATCCGGATTTTCGCTCTTGACGTCCGACAAACAACCGGTGCAGTTGATTGCGAGCTCGACCATTGATGAATTCAAGAAGGGTGGTACTGTCACAAAGATTGCCGCTGTGTTTCTTGAAGAAATCAGCAAGCCAGCAGGTTTGTTGCTTACCGTAACCGGGATCCTTGCATTTGGTTATCTCATTATCAAAACGTTTGTGCTGGATACCATTGCTCGTCATCGCATGGTGGTAGTTCTCACCCTGACGTTTTTCTCGATGCTGTTCTGGGCGTTTTTTGAACAGGCAGGGAGCAGCCTGAATAATTTTGCCGATCGAAATGTGGATCGCGTGTCCGAGACACGCACAATTTCAGAGGAGGACGTTGGCCGGACAATCAGGATTCAGCCGACTCAGGAACAACTCGGACACTTCAATGGGGATACAGTTTTCACGCTCGATCAACTCAATGCGTTGCGATCTACTGAGGAACATAAGGCCAACGTTGGATTTGAAATTGACTGGAACGTCCACAAGGACAACGTCGGAATGGGAGTAGCCACGCGCAGCCAGGAACTTGCCGCCAGCATGTTTCAATCGGTAAATGCTGTTTGTATTCTGATTTTCGGACTGGTTTTCACGTCGCTTTGGACTTATCTCGGGGCACGTGGCATCGAGCCGCCAACGCCGGTAAAGTTCTCACTTGGCTTGATTCAACTGGGACTCGGATTCGCTGTGTTTTGGTACGGGGCTCAAGTTTCAGATTCACGTGGAATGGTCGCCGCCAGCTGGCTTGTGCTGGGTTACGTCCTTCACACAACCGGAGAGCTTTGCTTGTCGCCCGTCGGACTGTCGATGATCACAAAGCTTTCTCCCAAGGTGCTTGTAAGCACCGTCATGGGGGCATGGTTTCTCGCCACTGCATTCTCACAGTATCTGGCAGCCATCATTTCACAGTTTACCGGTGTTGAACATGGGGGCGGTGATGAGAATGCTATCCCCATTCCGCTTGAAACGGTCCATGTCTATGGCGACGTCTTTAAGCAGATTGCGATTGCGGCAGGCGTCTGCGGTCTGATTTGCCTTGCAATTTCTCCATTGCTGATGAAATGGATGCACTCGGACATGCCCGAAGATTCCGGCAGCACCGCTGGCGGTGGACATTGACAGAGGTGGTTTCCAGCAATGCAGATCATCCCTGTAATCGATCTTCGCGACGGAATCGCAGTGCGGGCGGTTGCGGGGGATCGGTCTCGCTACCGGGCGGTTGAAAGCCTATTGACGAGCAGTGCTGAACCCGCAACGGTCCTTAACGCGCTCGAGGAGCATTTCCAGAGTGACGTCTGCTATGTTGCCGATCTGGATGCCATTGAGCGGCAGCAGCTCAATCGATGCACAATCGCAGAAATGGTTCGTACGGGTGTTGCACTCATCGTGGATGCCGGTGCAGCGACGGTCGAGCAGATTGAAGCATTGCTTGAGATTGGCGTGCGTCAGGTTGTGCTGTCGTCGGAGTCGATGCACGACCTGACGCCGCTTGAGGCTTTAGTTACACGAATCGATTCTGCTTCATTAGTCTTTAGTATCGACCTCCGACACGGAGAACTGCTCGCCCGTGATCCCGCCTGGCAAGGGAATTCACCGCTCAACCTGGCGCGATTTGTGATCGAATGCGGTATGCGACAACTCATCGTGCTGGATCTTGCGGCAGTCGGAACCGGACAAGGCGTTCCTACTCTGCAATTTTGTCGGGACATCAGACGCTTAGCGCCGGATCTCAGGATCATTTCAGGTGGTGGCGTAGATTCTGCCGCCTGCGTGGCGGACGCAGCCCGGGCGGGGCTTGACGGCCTGCTCATCGCCTCAGCACTGCATGACGGACGACTGACAGCCGACGATCTGGCCGCGTATTTGCGTCGGTGAGAGGCAGACTGTCCTGTTCAGCAAACGTTAAGAGTTTTGTTTCCGCGAGAAGATTTTCAACGGCCCGCGGCAGGGCTAAGGGCTGTGGTACAAATCATAGTCTGGTATTGTTCAGGCAAGAAAAATTCAAGCGATCACCAGCCCCGCGATACGCCACGGGCACTCATCTCCATTAAAACCAATCGATACTTCACGCATTACGAAGTGCGCGAGCAAAGCGGGTTTGGAGATCTTCGATTGGTTCAGTGCCGACACTGATTCGCAACAGCCAGCGGGAGACCCCGCACTTTTCGACGAAATCCAGTTCTGTGAAATGCGCCAGGATTGTGTAGGGACAGCACAACGTAAAATTCGTACCCAGATTCGGGCCTTTACAGATTTCGAGATGATCGAACACAACCGGTGTCGTCACGGACGGGTTCTTCAGCACAATGGATACGAGTCCGCCATTGTGATGGACTGAACGCTGATTCATCCAGTCGAAACGCTGCGCGTCAAGGCTCGGATGATACACCGTTTCAATCTGCGGTTGCTCGGTCAGCCATCGAGCCAGCTGATTGGCGTTGCGGTTGATTGTTTCAACGCGAGCCTGGACGTCCCGCGAGTTTCTTTCCAGAATCTCTACGTCCGCATCGATCAGTAGTTCTTCGAAGTCGGCAGCCAGTGCAGAACGCAGCCAGTTCGCGTGTCGGCTGGCCGGATTCAGTGTCACAGATCCTGCGAGCACATCACCGTAACCGCTGAAGTATTTTGTCAGACTTGTCACGACCACATCGGCAAAAGACAGTACATCCTGATTCATGCAGGCCGCCAGTGTGTCATCAATCACGAGCAGGAATCCATGCTCATCCGCAAGCTGACGAAGCGTTTGCAGATCGAGTGACTTCAGCAGCGGATTCGTTGTGGATTCACAGAATACGGCTGCGATTTTCTGTGTGCTGAGCAACTCAGTCAGTTGCGTGAGATCGTCACGATCACCGACGGGATAGAATCGCACATCCGCCGGAGCAAAGCGTTGCTGGATCTTGAGTGTATCGACGTACGGAAATCCAAACTGCGCGCTGGGATTCTCGGAATCGTGATGTCGCAGAGCTCGCCACACCGCTGCGATCGCCGCCATGCCGCAGGGATGCAGCCAGATTTCCGCATCGAGGTTTGTTCTGAACTCACGCAATCTCCGGCGAACGGTTTCACGCGCCGGCGTTTCAGAACTTTTCAAAGGCTGACCGTTCAGGATTAACTCCGCCGCGCGCGAGGTTAACACTTCACCGGCATGTTGCCAATACTCACGCAGCCATGAAAACTCGTCTGGATCAACCGCGACACCACAGGCCGTCTGATTTGGGATTGTGACGAGTCGCGCACTCCGCCCGCCTCGCCAGGCGAAGTAGTCTATGGCACGCTGAGCGGCGGTGACGCTCGGGAAAATCAGCCCTGCGTTCCCGCTACCAAAGACGTCATGGCACAAACGGCGCACAAAGGGATGCAGACAAAATCGTGGATACGCAGCCTGCAGTCGGCCAATGACTTCCACATCGCCTTCTTCATAACTGATGTTGTGTTCCCACAATGGCAGCGCAACCGAAACGGCATGCGGCGAATCGGGCATCGGCAGGCCGAGATGTTCGGCTTTCCAGTGAGGAGATGTTAACAGGTCGATGGGCATGGTTGGAAGGATGAAGGATGAAGGATGAAGGATGAAGGATGAAGGATGAAGGATGAAGGATGAAGGATGAAGGATGAAGGATTGAAAAAGGGGTCAGGAACCAATAGTGCGCAGCACCCGTGGGGCCATTCAGCTATTGGTTCCTGACTCCTTTTCCAAGCTAGATTGAATCGCCGGCGGTGATTTCGTGGTTCATGTCATGCGCTGGGTTTGCCGAGCACGGTTTTCCGACAACAACGGCTGGGACACCTGCCACAGTGCAATGCGGCGGGACGTTTTTCAGCACGACACTTCCAGCGCCGACTTTTGCGCCTTCACCAATTTCCACGTTGCCCAGAATTTTTGCGCCAGCACCGATGAGGACTCCGCGACGAACCTTCGGATGGCGATCGCCAGTGGATTTTCCGGTTCCCCCCAAAGTGACTTCATGCAGTAACGAGACATCATCTTCAATGACGGCAGTCTCGCCGATTACGATTGAAGTTGCATGGTCCATCAGAATTCCGCGTCCGATTGTGGCTGCCGGATGAATATCGACGCCGAACGCTTCTGACATTCTGTTTTGCAGATACAACGCAAGCAGTTCTCGTCCTTCTCCCCACAACCAGTGTGCGATGCGATAGCCGATGAGGGCATGCACGCCTTTGAGGAACAAGAGTGGCACAAGGTTGCACGTCACCGCCGGGTCGCGTTCGCGGACAGCGCGGATATCAGCGCAAATCGCATCGGCGATCGAAGGATCTTTATGCATCGCGTCCAGAATAATCTCACGCAGTTGCATGGCAGATAACGTGCTGGATGCCAGTTTGCCGGCAAGGTGATAACTCACGGCGTCTTCGAAGCGCTCGTGGTTGAGTACCGTAGCGTGCAAAAAACTGGCGAGCATTGGTTCCGAGCCGGCCCGTTCAGACGCTCGTTCGCGGATCGAAGACCAGATACAGGTTTCGGTGTTTTTTGGTTTGGAAGACATGGTTTGTTGGCTGGGAATTACGTGGCTTTGGAAAGGAATAGTGACGGAAAGCTGAAATGCAGGCAAGTCCTCACAGGATCATACGTCGCGAGTCTGGCCGATCGGCAACCAGATGAGTATGATCAATGCGGTGGGCATCGTCACTGTTCAGATGCCGGGATATCCAGCAAAACGCAAAGGCGAGGTTATGAAAAATCAAATTCTGCGTTCCACAATGATGTTTGCAGCAGGGGTTTTTGTCATGGGAGCGGCTGCATACTGCTGGCCGCAAGCCGAAATCAAGGCTGACGCCCCCAACGGAAATGACAAATTTACCATGATCACCGTGCAGCTGCTTGAGGGTGGCGAACTTGAAGGTGTGTTCGTTTTGAATCATCTGACAGGTGTGTTGACGGGTTCGGCGATCAATACACAATCAGGCAAGTTTGCGTACAGCTACCTGCACAATGTGGCTGCGGATTTTCAGACTTCGACGAAGACACCCGAACCAAAATATGCCATCGTGACCGGAACGGCGAATTTGAAGACTACCGGCGGTGTTCAGCCTGCCTGGGGAGTAATCTACGTTGGAGAACTGTCATCCGGAGGAGTGATTGCCTATGGATTTCCTCGCCCGACATCACGCAACGTCGGTACCGTAATGCAGTTGGTGAAGTTGGACTACTTCAAGTTTTCCGAGTCTGTGGGTCAATAGTTCAGCCTCGGGGTTCATTCCTTGAAACAGGAACTGACTTGTGCCCGATCTGCTGATGCAACGGAACAACTCAATTGTTGCCGGCGCTTCGATTTGTCAATATGTTGTTTTCCTGCGCTCGCCATATTTGGGTGAGTGTTTCCTTTCGGCATTCCTTTCCTGACATCGTCGAATTCTGTTCGACAAAGGATTCTGCATGGACGGTTTTCAGATACTGACCACGCCTCCCCGAAGCCTCTCCCGCGTGAGTGTCAGGACCGGCGCAGAAATAACTGTTGTATTCCGGACGTGGAGCACGTTTTTAACGTGCTCGGCACGATGGAATCGTGCCCCACTTATTTCTGTCGCAGTCCTGACCTGGGTCAGGGCTTATTCGCGCATCTTCTGTGAAGGACTGATCGCCGGTCTGTGGCTGGTGAATTCCGGCGTTGCCGTGGCCGAAGAACCCGTGCTGGAATTTGTGGAAGGTCTGCGCGAACGACAGTATTTCGATACGGCTCTGGAATCCCTCGACGTTGCGCAGCAACGATCAGAACTGTCCGCCACGATTCGCGATGTGATTGATCTGGAACGTGCGAAGACTTTGCAGGCAATGGGAACATCGTCACGTGTCCCTGAAGATCGCGACTTGTATCTGCAGCAGGCGAAAGAGGCCCTGCAGAAATTCACGAGCGCTCACAGCAATCATCCCCAGGCGGCATTTGCGAATTCGATGCTGGGCGAACTGTTACTGGAACGCGCGCGTACGCTGATCTGGCAGATGGAAGGTGCCGAGTCACCAGAGAAGCGTACCGAATTTCAACTTGCCGCACGGAAGCTGATTGATGAAGGTCAGGTGATTTATCAGACAGCGAACGACCAGTATAAAGCAGCCTTCGATGCATTCCCG
>CAZFDW010000011.1:0-35681 GCA_964517865.1 uncultured Chitinophaga sp. | reverse complement strand
TTAACCGCAGGAGTGAAAGCAATGTCGCTGGAGAATTGACGCATGGCAGAAATCTTGTGTTCTTCGTGTTCAGTGAAAGCCTGATTCGTTAACTTCCACGGGGCAGAATACTGTTATCAGCATGAGCCATCAGAGGTTGGAAAACGATCCGCAGCCGGAGATTCCCCAGTTTTTTACCGAGTCAAAGCTCGTTGCGGAGATTTGCGGGACCGCTCCGCTGGATGTGAAAAAAAACGGAGCGTCGAAGAAGTAACGTTACGTCCCTGAGTCTGACGAGTCGCGACGTCGCATGATGCATCGCCGAGCCGATCGGACGACGCAGTTCCAAATAACAATGCAGCAGCCACGGCGGTCGCTGCGGAGATTCCCGACCAGATTCCAAAACGTCTGCTGCGACCTGCCTGAGCAGCCTTGCGAGTTCCTCTGCTTTCAGCTTGCAGATGAGTCAAGAATCGCAGCGACGACTGCTACACAAGGCGACGGCAAGATCCTTCAGAGGCGATGGTCTGTCGTGGAATTGGACGATCTGGATGAAGCACTTCCACACGTTCGAACCGATTCTGGATTTCATGCATGTCGTCGAATACGTTTTTGCGGCGGTGTTGTGTCACGGCTGTGATGATAATGCGGCGTGGAACTGCTATCTCAAATGGGCTCAGGCGTGCTGGTCAGGAAATGTGGAGAGCGTGATTCCAGATTTGCTGGCTTTGCTGCAATCTGAGGGCCTTGATCCAGCGGCGACTCTGGATGAAAAGCATCCCGACAAGGCCGATCACGACGCGCATCACTGCCTAACCAACAACAAGGGGTGCATGGACTGACGACTTTCTGATGCAAGTCCTTGGTACGTCAGGTGTTTCGTATGCGCTGGCTTAGTGCGCGCTAGTCTTGACGAAGACCTCTAGGTGAAAATGCCCAGGAAAGTGGTTATTCCAAAGAGACTACTTGGCACAAGAGCTTTCCGCTGCTCTTCAAAAATCTGCACATCATCATTTCAGGGATAGCCCGCAAATCCTCGACAACCCTCTTGTATCCCATTATGCACACCCCTTTCAAGGAACGACAAGATGCACCGCAACTTAATTCGAGCGTTTCTCTCGCTTGCTGCACCATTTCTCGCATCGAGTGCTTTTGCACAATCCTGTGACTGTCCCCCGGTTCCACCGTCCTGCGAAGCACCGGCATGTCATGCTCCTATGGAAGTTTATTCCGGTTGTGCTGAACAGTCAACTTGTGCCGTGCCGCAGGGTTGCTTAAATCGTTGGGGGGGGGGCATTAAAAGTAGATGCTGTCGACCACTGATCCACATCGACCTGAGCAAACACATTGTCAAGAAGAATGGCGGGAGCGGATCATTTTTGGGAGAAGCACCACCTGCCGGGTATGCCGTGCCTTCGATGGCTGTCCTTCCAGTGAACATCACGGCAATGCCAGTCTCTTTTGGTACAAATAATTCTGTTGATCCCGCTTCCGTCCTGGCGCTTGCCGCAGCCGTCAGAAAGATGGATGAAGAAGACCGAGTCTCAAATCGGGTCAAAACTGCATTGGATGATGATCTGGAATGTAAGGATCCATGTGGTCAGATTAAGCAGGTTGAAATGGACGTAAAAGAATTGAAAGAACAGATCATTCTGCTCACTGAACTTGTGAAAGTCATGAATGAAAAAACGCCAAAAGAGTAATTGAGAACGAACACGACATACTCCATCAAAAGTGTATTCAAGCTCCAATTTATTCAAGCGAATCGCTGGAAGGATCTGCGATGAAAACCAAACTGAGTCCCTTTCGTTATGCGTTTGTTGGGCTGTTAGCGGGCATTCTCCAACAAACGCCAGTACAAGCCTATGACAACACGAGCTGTTGTAAGGAACCTTGCCAATCAGCAAATACCACGAATGCATCAGATTCAGACGATGCATCAGTTCAAGGCGATCCCGAGGAAAGACCAAGACCCGTAGCTCCACCGGTTATCTTTTCTTCACCACCGCCCACCGGCGAAATTGCAGGAGCCAGAAATTCTCTGACATTACCCAGCCTGCGGATTTCACTGCCGAAGCTGACATTCGAAACTCCGGAGTGCAGTTGGGGAGGGTTCTCTCGTGGAAAGAGGGCTCCTCAGATGAATATTGATTCGGCCTCAGCTCCTATGAGCCACAATAACCCTCTTCTGTTTGGACATATTCCAACATCGCCTAGCCAAAATACAGGTGCGTCTAACGCTCCGCAGTCAACCCCGGACTCTGATAACCGTCCAGCCTCTGAGCCAGCAACGCAGGAAGGTTGCGGGGCCATACGTTACCGTTCAAAATCAGGCGTCCGTTCGGAACTCGCTGCGGAGAACACAGGTCGTCAGCGTCGTTTCGAAAACTCCTATGCACCGTCTCGTGGCGAGATGGCGGATCCCTGGGAAAACACAGAACATGCCACAATGCAAAAGTGTCAACGTGACATGGTCGAACTCACCGAACAATTGACAAATCTGCAGAACGCAGTTCTTAAGCTGGCAGAGGCGCAGCAAGCAGCCAACCAGCAGCCATCCAAACCGTCACAGAAGTCCAGGCTAGTGGATCCCTGGGACGACAGTCATGCAGATTCCACTGTAAACGTCGCAAGCGATATTGTGAATGAACAAGCTCGCCGAATTGCGTTTCTCGAAACAAGAATCGAAGAACTCAGCAGGGAACGAGCAACTCTCAATAATCCGGTACAGCCAGAAGCAGCAACGGAAGTGCATAAAGACAAAGCTGCAGCGGGTAACGGGAGTCAATCGCCGAAATCACTGCGACCATCGATTCTTGGGCGCATGAGTGGCATGATCACTAAGCGATAAAAAAGAAACGGCGATGTGAATCTGTGATTCACATCGCCGTCTTCGCTTGTTTTTATTCCTGGTAAATACGTTACCAGCATTACTTGAGCGGGGATGCATCGCCATTTGCCGGTTCTGGTGGACGTACGGGGGTAACGCCAGGTACCGATTCTGGTGGAGGTACGGGAGCTACGCCATTTATGGGATCTGGTGATGCTATGGGGGTACCTGCGCCGTCTTCAGGTTTCCACCCTTTTTTGATTTCTTCAACTGTTGTTGGCAAGCCCCGCTTTTCCAGCATTTCGACGATTATTTGTCGATTATAAGCCAGCTCCTTATCCATTTGGGGTGGCAATTGAGCCTGCATCGCGCCCGGCGTTGTCGAGTCAGTTGCGTCAGTCGCGTTTTTCAATAGTCCGCGAAGGTATTGATCAAGCAGTCCTCCGGGCAGGAGCGACTGGTCCACGTGGCCGCCTAACCAGGTCAGGAACGGAGACGGGTAGAGCGATTGCATTTGATGCCGCTCAGCCCTGAGATTTGTCATGGTATGGTATCTATAGAAGCGTCGGTTCATCGCATCCCATCCTTGGCCGATTGCGGTTGAAGGAACTCCCAGGGATAACAGGACACAGAATAGAACACGACGTTGAATGTTCGACATTTGCCTCTCCAAAGCTCTGAGAAAGTCAGTAAAGCCACAATGCGACTCGAACTACGATCAACAATAAACAAATCCAGAATCGCCGCCAGCAGCAGAAACGCTGCCAATTTCCGACATTCTGGACTCCATGACCTGAAGGTTGAAGGATGAAGGATTAGGTTCGAGCGACTCTTTAGGGTAGATTGTGCATTGCGAGGAAGCAACAACCTACAGTGAATTTTCCCCTTCGATGAGGAACAACACTTAAGGCAATGAGTCTCTGCGTGTTGATTTGAAGGTCAAAAACTGGCCAAAGTCCTGAATGACCTCACGGTCCGTCATTGCGGATCCAGCGGACTCGGAGGAAGTTGAACTTCTCCGAGTTGTTCGACGGCGGCCACGCCTTCAAGGGCTTTCAGTCGTGTGACGTCGGCTCCGGACGATGTTCCGATGTACTGACCAATACTGTCCAGTTGAGTCTCGATAGTCATGCCAGTCTTCTTCAGCATGCGACTGATCTGTTGAGCATCGGCCACTGCGTGATCAGCCAGAGTCACGACAATATTCATTGCTTTCTCCGCCGGATTCGCTTTTCCGGCTGCAGGCGTCGTTACTTTTTTCAATGATTTCTTTTTTCCGGCGGATGCGGATGATTTTTTTTTGGCCACAGTGGTTCTCCCGGTCAACGTAGATTCGCGAAATCGTTGGTCGATGAATCATACGCATGATTGGAAGGACAGGGAACAGCCGGAGCTGTTAAGTATCCGGCTGTTCCGCTATTTTCTGGACATCAGATCGCTCGCACCATGCCATTGCCGACGTCTCGAGCCGGCAGAGCCAGCCTTTGCACGCGACGACGGAGCTCGCGGTAAAGTGCGATGCCGCGGAATGCCGAACTCTGCTGAGCGATCAGCGCCGCAATGCCGGCCACATGGGGCGTTGCCATGCTGGTTCCGCTCCAGGCGGCATAGCGGCGAGGCAACGGCAGTGACGAACGAATTGCCACACCTGGCGCGGCAATGTTCACTTCTCCGCCGTTGGGATTGATTCCACCATTGGAAAATACTGCCATCTGCAGCGACTGATTGAGTGCAGCCACGGACACGATGGAAGCCGCGTTTCCGGGACTGTTTACGGGCCTGATGACTCTGGGACGATCGCTTTCATTGCCTGTCGCTGCGACAATTAAAGATCCAAGATTCAGAGCTCTTTGTCCTGCAGTCTCATAAGCAGTCATTGGCGCTTCTCCAGGTCGGACACCTCGTCCAAGCGACATCGAGATCACCTGACAACCGCTTCGGATCGCCCAATCGATGCCGGCCAGAATGCCACCGTCACCCCCTGACCCGGAGTTACTCAGCACCTTGCCATGGAAGATATTTGCTTCATACGCCACACCGTAACGAGGGCCTTCCGCCGGACGAAGCGGCCCACATGACGTTCCTGTGCAGTGCGTCCCGTGTCCGTGAACATCCATTGCTGATTCGCCTGAGATGAACGACTGCGTCTGAATCTGACGATTCCGAAAATCCGGGTGTCGGGTATCCAATCCCGTGTCCAGGATAGCCACATTGATACCCCGTCCGGAGGATGTTGAACCAAGCACTCCAGTCGCCTGCAATCCCCATGTGGCGGATGCGTTGTCGCTGAATGTGGCAGCGACGCTGGAGATCCCCTGCTCCCCTCCAGCCGGCATCGGTGTAACGATGCCGCTTCGCATCGTCTCGTACACATGCTTTACCGCCTCGTAATATCCCCGCAGATACTCAAGATGAGCGGGCAGCACGGCAGGCAACGCAATTCCGAAAGCCGGATCATGTGCAGACTCCAGCAGATCGTTGTCCAGCAGATCAGCTAGCGCAAAATTGATGTACTCCTTCTCAACCACCATCCCGTCATCTTCACTCATTGCCGACATCATGGCATTGTTCTGGTCAGGATCTCCACTCAATACGGCAATGCCCAGCTCATCCAACATGAGTGTGTCCGTTGACGCAGCATCTGCCATTTCCAGTGATGCCACGCCATAGTCGGACGATCTGCTGATGGAGGAGATTCCCGACATATTCTGCAGCCGGGAAATCCCTCGTTTCAATCCGTCGGTTGAATCGTCGCGGAATGTCACGATCATTCGCCCGGTTGTTTCCCCGGAATCAATCGAACTGTCTTGTCCCGATTGCTCGGTATCAGGACGAGCCGGACTAGGACTTGCTGCACGAGACCTGCGTTTTGCCATGGGTTCAACTCCTGTGAAAAGAAAATAGGGAACCTGTTGCCGATCCTTCGACTTCAAATTAAGGACTCCGAGCACTCAAAACTTGTTCGTCAAGTATGCATCAGCATTTTCATCAGATTTGGCCTCCCAGAACCCCGGCGGTCGCGGTCGTTGCTGTTGTGAAGCGGATCCTGTTTCATCTCGTTTAGACCACCGACAAATTCCTGACGCACCAACAGAAAGGCAGCTAGCATGTTATGATGGCAAGCCATGCTGGCGCTTCGTTTCGGTTTGGTACAGTGGATCGAAGGAAGGTAATGTTGGGTTGGGGCCTCTCGGCGTCTAATAGCAGGAACTGCAGAGAGCCTCGCTCGAGTCGATCGGCGAAATGATGCCAGACGCGGAACTGACCAGGCTTCGCCATCGCATTTTTGAAAACTTCTTCAACGTCCTGCAGCTCCCAGATGCCGAGCCGCGACCCATTGTCACGAGCAGGCTGATCGACTTCTCGGACAGAATCTTGAGCACTACAATAGTTCCGAGGCTGTGTCACATCAGCGTAAAGGTTTCGGTTGCGTTTCGGATTTCGGCCCGCAGTCGGTCTCGAGTCTTTTTGCGAATCCCAAGCTGGCAGGAATGCGCTGCGGCGTATTTCAGTATGTGTTCGAGAAATGCTTTGGCGATCGGGCTCTGCTTGAAATCTCGAAAAACGCATCGCATTAAGAGGGGGACTTCGGCGTGAACCGGGTTGTTCGGCAATGCCGCCCAACGGTACGGCCAGTCTCTTGATGCGTTTCTTCGCCTCCTTCGTCGTTGATGCCGGAATCTTGATGTCTTCCAGGATCGTGTCGACATCCGGATTCTTATCTTGGATGTCTGTTGCTGAATGATCGAGAATAGCACGAGTCCAAATAACTGTTGCGATCTGTGCGCAATACAGATGTCGGATCAAGACGCCGATGCCGTCTGGGAGCGCATCGGCTTCTCAAACAACGCCGGATCCCACTCAAGTCTGAACTGAGACTTAAGAGAATTTTTGCCAATACAGTGAATGTAGATCGTCAACAAAAAGTCTCCGACAAAACCTCTCTAATTGGTTTGTGGATCCCTCCGGCTACTGATTTCCTGCAGTGTGGTTATTTTTTCCGCGTCCGAGATACATCTTCGGCAGTCGCAATTCTCGGCACAATCGAACTTTGGTGATTATGCTTCCTAGCCATGAATTGCCTGCGAAAGAATAGCCATCTACAGAGAACTCATTGGTAGGGAAATGTACCACCCCACATGCACAAAGTCAACACTCCTGACCGACTTCGACAGATTTTGTTCAACGAAATTCGTCAGACGTCGAGACGAAATATGCGGGAACTCATTGGACGGCTGAACGACGCCGATTTCCGATTGGCGCGGGTTCACCATCCGTTCGGTTAGTTTCTGCATTTTAGGCAAGAGAATCACGTGCTACGAGGGCAAAGTTTTCCCCGCAAGTGCGGTGCGATCCGATTGAACGAAATTCCGTGGCCCTCGAAGAGAAAAGGCACGCTGTCATGAAAACGCAATCTCCCATCACAGGTCTGTTTCTGATTCTGTCCGTTTGTTGTACATGTTCCGTTGAACAGGCAGAGATCGAAGCAAAACGAAGAACGGCAATGCAGTAATCAGGCAAGCAGGATACATTTTTCGCTAGGTCAAACAGCCTTCAGGCCGTTCCGATGTCGCCACTTGTTGTGACAAACATTCTATGCAATCCATATCGAGAAGCGGGATGCTCCAGGGGGACTCGTTGGTAGCTCTCCGTCAACTGTGGACAGCAGTGACCGGTCAGTTGGCAAGCACCGCCTTCATCAGTTGGCATCCATCGAGACCCCGGCGTCGCGAGCCCCAATCGATGCCAGCCAACGAAGGCTGGTCAAATGTCGTCAACCGGGATTCGAATGATCAATGCTTGGCCCCGTTGCACGACCGGGCCCTTTTTGTACATTTGCGTTACAATCACCGAGCGTTTTCTTACCCTCAATTCATTCTGATTCACGCATCTGAAAAACGTCGGCTCTACGGGCGTCATCTCTGATGCGATTCATTCTCTTCGAAATGCGGCTTGAGCCACGAGCAGGAATGCTGGACGTCTCATCGTGTGCAATCGCTTGACTCGTCAAGATCGCGGCGGAAGTTTTGAACTCAAGACAAGAATGAGGATGTTGTGTGTTTGGTCTCACGGCAGTCGAAACGAAAACCGTCCATGCAATCTGGACACATCAGGGATGAAGTAAATCGTGCTGCAACACCGCGAAGACCTGGTGATGTTCATCCGTTCGCTGATTGGACTACCGGTATTGCTGATTCCCGCAGTCATCGGTCTTCCCGATGGGATTTGCGGAGTGTTGGCCGGCCTCTGCATCTGGTTTCTGCTGAACGACATGACTTTCCTGCTCCATTATCACGTCCATTGTCCCTGGACACGATTTCCCTTCCTGAATCGAGTCGTCGATACGCTGTTGTCTCTGGTCACCGGAATGTCTGCGTACAACTGGAGATTGACACATCTTCTGCGGCATCACCGGGGAGATGACTCCTGGGGAAAAGGGTTTCACTGGGAAGTTTGCGAGGCATCTGTTCCGGGTGCATTGTCATACTGTCTACGGGGGATTCCGATCGTGTTTCTTGCTCCCCTTGGAGAATCATTTGTTCGTGGCTACGTTCGACGCCAGAGCGATGAGTTCTTCTACCGATTGGCCTTCTTTGAACAACTCGGTGTCGCGATCTTCATGGCCACAATGATGTGCTTATCTCCCGGATTCTATTGCACCTACTATCTCGGCGTGTTTTTCTTTTCACGATTGACTGACTATCAGAATCACGTCGGATGTGATGAAGCCAGCTCGTACAGTTTCGCCAACAACGTACTCAGCGAACGGTACAACTGGGTTCGCTGCAATTTCGGCTACCACACCGCGCATCACTACTATCCCGACGCACATTGGACGGAGCTACCCAGCCTTCATGAGCAGATTGTGGCGAACATCCCTGCTGACAGAATCAGTTGTGGATCGTGGACAGGACTCTTAACACCTCCGTGGATTGCATACTGGCTGCAGCAGGGATTTCGCTTCGCGTTTTCACGTCAGCCCACTGAGTTGGACTCATCCGGAAATGACGAATAACTGATGCAGCGCTGCGAAATTCTGCCAAGCGGAAGCGTTGGATCAGACGCCAGCGAAAAGTTGTCCAGCAGAACTACTCAATCGGGTCAACCCGATAGGTTCCCGCAAACTTCGCATGGGAAGGAATGGGTGGCCGCCCAGTGGTCCCTTTGAGTCGCAAATCGGCCGTTGAATGGAGACGAGAATCAGGCGGAACTTCGCGAGACATCAGCAACCTCACTTTTTCATTCGGCAGCTTGCCAAAAGTCTGGTCCATTGATGTCAGATCAATCGCCTGCCAGAGACCATCTGGCTTCATGATCACGTTATCAACCTCAAGCCCATGAGAAGTTCGTAGCCGGCGGATCATCCAGTCCAGCGCAAGGCTCGAAAGCCCGGTGCTTGCAAAGCCGCCGCCGACGTTGGAATGGGAACCAGCGAACCAAACCTGATGAATTGTTCCATCGTTCAGTCGAGGTCCGGTCCAGAGTGTCGGGACAAACGGCACACGCTGCTCATCCAGTGCGACCGCGTGATATCCTTTCGCAACACCAGCCGGGAGTTCTGTGTCCAGAAATTCCAGCAAGCGACGCTCATGCTTATCAAGTTTCGAGGCAAACTCATGGGTTTCGAACACTTCCCAGGGAATGCCAAGCGAACCGACAGTATCCCAGACCCCAACGGCGGAGACAGTTCGCAAGTCCCGGGGATGACACTCCTTGCCTATGAGGTCCACCATCGCGGCCTTAGCCGACGGTGAATCATTGCTGTCAACACGTTCGTATCGGAACCAGTCTCTTCTTTGCCGGAAGAGTTCCAAGTACCGTCCAGACAAACAAGAATGCGTTTCATGATGAATTGCTCAAAGGGATTGGGGTGGGCCGGAATGAACCCGGCGTTCGCTGGCAGAACGCGGAGATACCAACGACAACGTTCGCGGCGACTGTATTGCGACCGACCGGTAGGCTACCATCGCTTCCCCCAGTAATCAATCTGCCAAAGTCTCAACTCAGGGTAGGATGATCATTGATTCCAGCCTTGTGTTTACGGGACAATCCTTGGTTCCCAATACGGCAAGAAGATCCAGAACAGGGTTCACCCGCTTATGTCCGAACAGCAAAAATGGTCTGCCTGGTTCAAGAATAACAAGCTTTCGGAACTGTGGGATCTCTTCCAAAAGCTGATTCAGCAGCCTGCCGACAAGCCCAACTGGACAATTGACGACTGGGAGCCCACGCCGAACGACAAGGCGTTTGCCTGGGAAATGTACGTTGAACTGCGCACCCGCATTTCGACTCAGCCGTTGCATTTCCTTTCCGGTGACGAAGCCACAGCACTCGACAGTCTCTATCGGCTGTTTCAGATTGTGCGAGACCTTGAGAAGAAGCACGAAGTTGGAGGATTCGTCAGTGGTTCGCTGACCAGTTTCGTTCTGAATAGTGATATCAGGCCCGTGACGGCGCGATGGCACAAAATGAAGCTGGAAGGAAAGCTGCATCCCGATGATCTCCGGCGAGAATTCCGCGCGACACTTCTGAATCTCCAGCCAAAGCTTCGAGCATTTCAGAAGCTTCTTCTACGCATCGCTGGCGTCAGTCACGATGATGGCTCAGACGCTGAGTCCGAGAAAGTCAGTAAACAAGAAACTCAGTCACTTGAGGCCAGCTTCCCATATGATCGGCTGCTTGGCTATGACTGCACCTGCAAGGTACCGCCGGAGCAGATCACGGAGATTGTGGCAGCTGAGACTCGCGAGATTCAGGATCGGCGTGATGCTGTTCGCAGTCCACTTGGAACGGAAGAGCAGACAACGAAAGCCCTTGCCGATGCAGAGTTGTCCAGACAGGCAAACAGTGAGTTGACAGTCAAACTGGATACCTCGACTGGTGCTGACGACAAACCTGTCCAGCATGTTCGAAGCGACAAGACTACTTACCATCCCATTCAGGACGTTGTCGGACTTTCCATCTCCGGCGGAGGAATCCGATCGGCGACGTTTGCTTTGGGAGTTCTCCAGGGACTGACTCAACGCGGCATCTTTAAACAGGTGGACGTCGTTTCAACCGTTTCCGGTGGAGGTTACCTCGGTTCGTTTCTCAGCACCTATCTGAACACCGCCGACAAGAGTTGCGGTCCCACAATCGATCAAGCGCCCTTCAAACCGGAAGTGGCCAGCGACTCGCGAGCCATCCGGTCCCTGCGAAATAACAGCCGCTACATTCAGCCGTCCAGCTTCCTGAGATGGCTGACAACAGTCGGTCAAGTGGCATACGGCATTGCGAGCAACCTGATTCTCCTTAGCCTTTGGGTCTTCATTGCTGTCCTGTTGACCAAAGTGTGTGCTCATGACCTGATTACTCAAGTCTATTCTGAAGCCTTGGCAAAGTCCTCGGTATCGACACTTGGCACTGACTGGAGCCTGAACGTCTACAGTAAAGGTTGCCTCGTCTTCAGCGGAGCGATGTTGTTTTTTCTGCCCACAGTACAGCGGCTTCGGCAGTTCTGGGGCTGCAGCTTTTCGAAGGCCGGCGGGTACGAAATCATCACGCCTTTCGTTTTCTTGCTCACAGGGGGCATCATTCTCCTGAATCTGACCCCCAATCTTCACTATCTCTATTACAGATTCATGCGATGGATCGGGGACTCATATCTGAATGCCGGAGGCGATCCTTCTGGGTGGTCGCTAACCGCGACATTTGTCGCTGTGAGCAATGCCATAGGTCTGCTGATTGCTCGCGGCAACTGGCTGAAAGAGCTTGCCAAGAGCTTTCCAATCCTGAGCAAAGGGATCTTTCTGTTGCTGTGGATGTGTGGACCCGTTCTGTTCCTGTATTCCTACTTCGAACTCTGCCGAGTCTACATAGCGCCGGGCGATGTGGTTGTGTCATTGGGAGAGTCAGAGTTTCCTGCAGACAAATTCATTCTCGGGCTGGCCATCGGCAGCTTTTTGTACTCCATGGCCGTCAACGTGAACTTCACTTCGCTGCATCGCTTTTATCGCAATCGCCTGAGCGACACGTATCTGATTGCACATTCAGTCGGCTACAAACCAAAGCCGGTGAATCGCCAATTGCTGAGTAAACTGCGTCAGCAAAAGAAGTCAACCGCGCCGTACCACCTCGTCAATGCCGCCTTGAATCTTCCGTCTTCTGCTGTCGATGATCTGCGAGGCCGAAACAGTGACTTCTTTCTGTTCTCAAAGCATGTCTGCGGAAGCCCAGTGATCGGCTATCAGGCGACAGCGAAATGGGAAGACTCCGACGGACATCTGGATCTCGGCACAGCAATGGCAATTTCTGGTGCCGCCGCAGCTCCTCAGATGGGCATGGGCACCATCAAAGGAGCCAGCTTCCTGATGACGCTGCTGAATGTTCGCATGGCCTATTGGCTGCGACGCCCGTATGAAAAGGAAAGTGCCGTCTGGCTTCGCAGACTGTTGACAGGTCCGGGGCCGCTGTACCTGTCCAAAGAAGCGTTGAACTGGATGTCCGAAAACTCACCGTACCTCAATGTCTCGGACGGTGGTCATCTTGAAAACCTGGCCATATACGAACTGTTACGCCGCCGCTGCAAGTTCATCATTGCAATTGACGGCGAGCACGATCCGGAATTGACTTTCCCCAGCCTTCGCAAGCTGCAACGATTTGCTCAGGTCGATCTGGGTGTGACGATCGACATGGACGTGGAACGCATCGAATGGGATCTTCCTTCCATGTTTCAGCCTGCTGATAAAGGGGAACACCTCGTCGAAGACAAAGCCGCCGAACGTCGTCGGCCTGAACCACTCATCCAGCGCCTCAGTCGCGGCCACTTCGCCGTTGGCAAGATCACCTATCCGCAGGCTAATGGACAAGACGTCACCGGCTGGCTGCTCTACATCAAACTCAGTATCACCGGCAACGAACCCGACTACATCCACGACTACCGTCGAGAACACCCCGACTTTCCACATCAAACCACGAACGATCAGGTTTTTGAGGAAGACCAATTCGAAGCATACCGAGCGCTCGGTGAGCACGTTTCCGGCGACTTATTTGCAGACGAGATTGTCGCCAACTGTCCGCTGGCAAAGAAGGTCCAAAATTCAGATTTCGAAATCAATGATTTTTTTCAAGGACTGGCAACGACGATGTTCTCTGCCTGATCCGCGAGTGACAAACGCGGACGCCGTTCTCCGTAAAATCAGACTCGATCCCTGGTGACTCCGCTAATCGCCTCGATAAGTGGAACAGGCTACTGACGAGCTCATCAGACATCTCGGTGAACCGACGGCACTGGATCGATAGCACTTTCTTTTTTTGAATGCTGAAATCGCGCGAAAAAGTCAGATCTTCTCAGCCTGGACGATGACGACCGCGCCTGCGTATGCCGCGTCTTTCCAGTCCGTGATTCTGAAGCCAGCATCCTGGACATAGCTGCGGATATCGGCCTTTGTATCACGATGAATGCTCGACATCATTTCCATATGTCTTTGCCTGGCATCATCGAAATTTGAGCGGAGCGAGTTGAACAGCCCCTGACCCTTCAAGGAATCCTTCATCGCATCAAAAAGACGATCAACGTTTGTGTCTCGATGAGGAGTCGAAATCGAAATTCGGCCACCGCGCCTCAGTAACGCTGCCACCTTTTGCAGACACTTCTGCGGATCATCCACGGCGTACAAAACGTTCACCAACAGTGCGGCGTCGTACGAACCGGGGCGAAGGAGTCTTGGAAACCGATCGAGGTCAAGTACTGATTCCTTAAGCACCTGAAGACGCGAAAAGTAATTCAGATGCGTCGTTTTCTCAAGCTGATCGACTTTGGAGATCAACTGCTGCACCATCGCATGATTGGGTTCAACAGCAGAGATTTCGACACTGTTATCAGACTTAAGTAATCGCAAAGTCGCGTTGCCGGTACCGGCCCCGATGTCAAGGCATCGCTGAGTTCCGCAGACTCCGGCGATGACATCATCAAGGAGTTTCGCGTACTCAGGAAAATTCAGCAGAAGCTTGTCGTACGATACAGCATACCGAGACCAATGTTGCTCGAATTCAAGCCTGCGCTGGAGGTCGCCCCAAAGCAGGTCCAGCTTTTCACAGGATTCGATGTTCAGATACACGGTCCATGCGGTCAGTCTCGCATCGGTGTCTGTCACTTGCAATGCGATCTTCCTGAAATCGATCCTTCCGTATTTCTTTGACTGCAGTTGCAGAGGTTCCACATCCACAAGTGGCCTCGGCTCCGTGTCAAACACCTTCGCGGCTCGCTTCAGGATGGCGTTGGGATTTACAAGTTCCGCGACAAAATCACCAGCGTGATTCGTCCTGCGCTTGAGGTTCAGCGGCTTTGCGAAAAGCTCATCAAACGCAGGATTCCAGTCCAGAAAGAAAAAGTTGTCGTCCAGCATGTACGCGGGAGAAGTGTTTTCAAAAGCTGCCGTGCGTGCTGCCATGCTCTGGCGCCACGACTCGGCAGGCCCCGTTGGCTCATTTGCGACACCAGGAAGATTTGCATACGCGACTGAAGCTTTTACCGCCTCAGCCTTTGGCGAGGTACCTTGCGAGGGAGCCTGATCGGGAGAAGTGGTGGAGTTCCTGCCGGGCTTTCTTGTTGGGTTGCCAGACGTTTTCTTTGGTGCAGGCTTTGAGGTCGCACTGCGCTTTGCTACTGACTTTTTCTGGGCCATTCAAATCTTCCAATTTCAGATTCCGCACGTTTCCAGACATGACCCGGCGACTATTTTACGCCGGCCCGTTTGTGGCTTGTGTTTAGTTCAATCGATGAACTCAGATGTTTCAACGGGCATTTTTTAGGGTGGTCTTTGAGTTCATAGTGTCCAGCTTCCCAGCATCCTCGCTCCGTGCATAAGCACAGATATCCATGGTCTGCGAGACTTCGATTCGGCGGAATGTCACTGCGAATCATCCGAAGATCGTTGTCCGCCACACTATGGGCCCTGGAATACGCACCGGGCTGTTCAAGAATCATGGCGATGGCTTCCTGATCAAGACTTTCGTCCTGACCACTCGCGCCGTCGATCGGCCTAAACCCGAACTTCTCATACATCGGTACATGGGCCGGAATACACTCCAATACAACATTCGGTTTTTGGAGATCAATGGCCGCCGCAACGAGCGCCCGTACCAGCAACGCACCAAGCCCGCAACCTCTATATCGTGGCGACACAATCACGCGGCTGATCTCTGCCAGACCTATACCTCTCAGCAGTGATATGTCCTGAAGATTGGCCGCCTGCAAGACCGGCATTCGGTTAAAGATTTTTCGAGTAATGGCCTGATACAGCACATCATCAGAATCACTCTCGGCCACAATCTGCCGAATGAACTCTGCTTGGCGAAACAAGATTTGTTCGGGGGGATCTCCCAGGACTGACGATGCATCCGAGAATTCAAACACTCTTGGAACAATCAACCTTGCCGTCCCAACAACCTCTCCCAACGTCGGCGACCATGCCAGAAAGTGAATTCCACCTGTACCATGTTCTTTATCAAACAGGTCGTAAGCATCCAGTTCCAACTCAGACGGATGCCCGGCGATTTCATCGCTCAGATAGTGCATTCGATTGTAAATCAAATGTCGCAGGTGAAGACATTTCCTCATCTCTTCCTTCGTCTGTACCAGACGAATCAGCACGGGTTCGGTTGCGATGATTGACTTGGCCGGAGGGGCCTTCAGTCGCAGGCCATCTGCAGTTCGAGTCAACTCCCGCACAAACTTTGATTCCGCCAGAACCGTCAGATCCAGCACGCGGTCAAGATCATGAACCCGAGCCGAACTTCCCCGTGACAGCCCGATCAAGCCACAATAATACTCAGAGGGTCGCGAAAACAGCGTTCGTATCTGACGTGCGTAATTCTGCGACTCGCCACCTTGGAAAGAATCCGCGACCACAATCAGAAACCGCGAAGCTGATTGTTTCAAAAACTGCTCAGCTTCAGAAACAAGTGCCTCCTCTTTGACATAACGAAACTTAAATTGAAATTGTTCCTGATGTCCGGCAGAGAGAATATCGTTCGAAGAGCAGCTGAAAACTGGAATGGGATTAAGCAATTTCTCAGCAAACGCACGTATCCGCGATTCGTCCATTTCAGATTTGCATGAGACCAGGACCGTCACTGGAAAATCTCCGCCGTCCCAATTGTATGGGCCTGGACTGAATGGACTTTGAATTTCTTGTTCCTCCAACTCCCGATCAACGTCGCGACGGAGTTCAAATTCCGGAGGCCTTTCGCCAGTGATCCCCCAAATCAGCAGATCAAGACCTTCCTGAGTGAGACCGCCTCGAAGGTCAACCCATGTGAATTCTCCCAGAAAGTCCGGTAGCTCAATTTCAGCCGGAGCCCCCGGCAACAGCACAGGAATCACCGGCAGAATATTGCCTTTCTTCTTTTCATTGATGAAACGACGGAGCAGCGCCTTCATCTCAGGGTCTTCCCATGGACCAATTCCATTCGCCGCGACGCAAATGGCAGCTGACTTGCAGTTCTGAATGACATCTTCAAGAGCATCCTGAAAACTCAGCCCTGGACGAAGCTCCCACTTATCCAGCCAGACCTTGAGACTTCGTTGTCGGAGCTGCAAACCAAGATGCTCTACTGCCGGTTTGTCTCTGCTGTTGTGAGACAGGAAAACATGGAATTCCACCGCCTTTGTGGCGGAGGCATCGACAGGATTGTGGGCGTTTGAGTTCATCGTGTGTCCAAAATCAAATTCTGCCGAAGAATCAAAAAATCGCGATTCCCCATTGTGCCAAGTTCCGTAGGCCAATGCGATGATCACTTCCTGGTAATTTCCCAACGATCCCCCTATCGTAGGGAGAAATACGAATATCCTTCCTTTTCTGGCCAGAATGCCACTCTGAGTTTGTTGGCAGGCTGTTCGGAATGCAGCGACCTGTTCAGAAAAGGCAACGTGAGTTGAAACCAAAATTGTCGGCAATGGTATTGGTGACGGGGCCATGTGCCTTCGTTTGATACAAAATGCCGCAGTGTTCGCTCGGATGCTGAACTCAACCGCGTTATCAACGACTGTGCAGAGCATCTTGCAGGAGTCATCCATGACCGATATTTTCATTAGTTACAGTACAGCGGATCGAGTCGTCGCATTAAAGCTGGCAGATGCCTTGAGAGTTCGTGGATGGAATGTTTTTGTCGATCGTAAGATTGCCCCGGGAGCTGAATGGAATGAAGAAATTCAACAGGCGATTAAGGCTGCTCGCTGTGTTGTAGTCCTGTGGTCTTCCGCATCAGTCGATTCGTTGTGGGTGCAAGGCGAAGCTGCTTTTGCATTTGAAAGAAACAAATACCTGCCAGTTCGTCTGGAGGACAATGCCATCCCACGGCTTTTTCAACACATTCAGGGATACTCATTAGCCGAATGGTCCAGCGGAACGAACGAGCAGCAGTTTGAGCAATTCTACGAGAAGGTCAGTAGTCTGCTTGGACCATTGACCATGTACGGAAATCTGGAGGCGGTGAGTGACGGAGAGCCGATAACCCCGACGACAAACGTGTGAGGTAGCTCGTTGGGATAGCGATCCCGCAGCCACACAGCCAGATCTTGTGCTGCGGCAATCAGGAACGGACGGGCGTCCTCAAACTTCGCGCGACGAGATGTTCGCAGCAGGATGTACCACAATCGTCCGCCACGATCGGGGAAATTCGGAGTGCCCTTGTTGTCAGGAACTGAATCCGGAATCGCATGGACGACTCGTCGCCCTGCTTCGCAAAGAGGATTGCCATCCACCGAACGCCAGCGTGCCTCTAGTCCAGGTGTACGGTCGATCAACTCGCTGTAATAGCGATGAAGATGTGACGCCATGTCCCGGATCAGAGCTGCAAGGGGCGTATCGGCTGGGGGAATCCTCAATGGTTCGCCGATATCGCTCGAGTCGCCGTTGCCAGTATCATCAGCTTGACCAACGTTAGGCAACGTTTGGATCGAAGTCACTGGCGCCCAATCATCCTGAGCAATCACGCAGCGAAATCCAGCGTCTTTCACCGTGATGTCAACGTCAACGATTTCACGAAATGATGGATGACTGCGCCGTCCGTGAGGCATTGCTGTTTGTAACGCTCGGGAACGAAATGCTCGCGCGCGGAATGCGCGATTGGGAATGGTTCTCGGCAAACCCCGGACTGCGACGCCCTTGCCCCTTCCAATTGGATCTGTGACAGGTTCTTCGGTGTATTCGCGAGGCCCATCCCAGCAAAGTTCCCCAACACCCAAAAGCATGTCTCGCAGGCCCCAGGGATTCCAGAAGGTTTCGGATTCCTGTGAATCAGGTTCTTTGGCCGCGTCCATCCTCCCGGCCCGGCAGGCAAATTCCCACTGAGCATCCGTCGGCATTTTTACGGTTACCCCACCGAGGATGTCGCCCAGTCGGCCGCAAAACGCTCGCGCAGTCCAGTAAGGCAGTTTCTGCGATCACCAGTGGAATCAGGCGATCCAGCATTGTCTTTAGATGCAGCCTCGCATCTTTAATGTCCGAATTGCGCCAAATCTTGACACATGAGTTTACCACCTTGTCCAAGCGAGTCTTGAACAATTCTTCAACAAACGATTCGCGAGGGGAAGCCTTCTCTGACGACTTAAATGCGAATTGAACACACAGTGCAGCAAATATCGAATCATGCAGAGAGCGGACGTCATTGAGAAGTTGTTCAAGCAGCACCTCCCTCTTTCCCCGCGGTGCTAGACGAGATACGTTGGTCGGCGAAACGACTGAGTTTCCGTCAGTGGAACCAGTTGCTGCGTGAACCAAAATGATGGAGCTTGGACCCACAACACCAGTTTCTGCGGTCTGATCTTTAGAGTCATTCTCGCTGGGCGTCGTCTTCAATGGATCAGATAGAAGATCAAATTCCCTCTTTAGCTGTCCGGCGAGTCGATTGACTTCGCTGTAGTACTCCCGATGCTGTTTTGGATCCGGTTCGGGATAGCCGAGGAGTTGGTTCCCAGAGACAGTATCTCGCTTGAACAATTCGAATGGCAGAATGTTATTGAACAGTTCGCGACGCTCGTGCTCGGCAACAGAGCCCTGATCGACGATGAAGATTCGAGAATAAGATCGTTGCTGTTTTGCGACTGCACCCAAAAAGATTTCGCGTTCGATTCGACACCAGTCGGATTCAAGATATCCCTTGCTGAAAATGACTACCATGCAAGCGGTCGATTCCAACGCTTTCCGAATCTGGTCATCTATCGGTGCATTCTTCGCCAGGTTTCGCCGATCCCACCATGGCTGAAGTCGTCCCAACCGACCCATCGATTTGGCTAACTGAGCCTCAAGGCTTTTCATAAACGCGGTGACCCAGCCAGTTTCAACTCCGTGCTCCTTCTCGTCATCAACCACCGCGTAGCTGACGAAAACGTCGTGTTCGAATCCCGTAACGTATGCCATGAAGAGTCTTTCAAGTTCCTGTCAAGTCCAGCAGGTTGCTGACGTCTTGTATAGCAACGCTCCCGGCGAATCCAAATCCGCCCCTTACCGTTGAACGCCGGCACGCAGGCTTTTCACGCCGAGGGCCACCATGGTCATGGCTCGATTGAGGTCTGCAGTGGTCAACAGGTTGATGTACTCGTCGATGCTCAAATGGGCAATCTCTGCAAGGCGATTCAGATCAACGGAACGCAGATATTCCAGAGCGTTCCATCCGTCCATTGCTCCGTCTACGATGCTGCAGGGACCTTCTGCCGGAGGAAAGGGGAACTGTGACCTGTACTTTACCATGGTGGCTCGTGCTGGTGCCGGAGTCACGAAATGGGATCTGTCTGAATCAGAGATTCGTCGCCGCAGAATCGCATCGCAGATGACTCGCGATATACCTCCGATCGCACTGGAAATGTACAACGGTTTCTCTGCCTGAATCGTCAGGATTGCCTCTTCCAGTACGCCGGACAGGCGGCGCTTCGGTTTGTTCGATCCTCCACCCAAACAGATCCTGACATCGGCGAGTTCCGTGATCCTCTTTCGCATACCGGTGAGCGCCCTGGTTCGGCAGAACACGCCAAAATCTGAATCTGGATCCACGCTATTCAGATCGATCCCTTCCACCCCGACGGACTGAATCTCCAGAATGCCCTGGTCCAGAAGCCGTTTCGCAGATCCATCTCGATCGGGAGGCGGTGCATCGGGCCACGCAATGACGATAGTGATGGATGCTGGTTCCTGCGATACATTTGCAGCGGGGCCACGCCACAATCTGAGATCACGGGCCTTTGATGCCAGATGATGCATTACGCCACCCAGTTTCCAGCGGTGACCAAGGACAAGTCGGCCGCCTTCACGAAGAACATGGCTGGCTTCCTGGAAAGTAAGTCGATTGATGTAGTCTTCAGACGCAGGGGAAGCGTCTGTAGGCAGATCCGACGCGGAGACGGTGATGCCGAAGCTGGTGCCAACAAATTTTCGTGAGTCTGTAAGGTTCATGAATGATACCTGTGCCGGTTTTCCAAGTGCTTCAATTGATCAAATCTGTTCAGCTCGGAACCGGTCGAAACAGTTCGAGAACTTCAAGCTTCAGACTGGAGTTCATTGATGCCAGCCAGTTACGAGAGGCCTGCAGCTCCGCATCGAAAATGTGTGACTGCGGAATCAGCCAGTACTGCGAAGAACTCACCTGGGATGTCATCGCGGAAATGCACGGAAATCTTGGCCAAACTCGGACGTCCATGCCTCCGCAATCAACCGTTCTTTCATCGGCCATGGCCTGCATCAACAGCAGTCGCATGTGTTCTCGCAGTGCCGCCATCAGAACGCGATGGGTATTTCCATCAGCGATTCGGACTGTCGGCATTGCCGCAAACGGCAAATGACTGGGGCCTGAAACAGACGCCATGGACATTCCATCAACCACAACGATTGGGACGCCGAACAACAGAGCGGTTTCGAACTCCTCCCTGCACGCCAGTCGCTGCTCATACGCTGGCGTTCGCAGTGCAATCATCACGCTGTTTGCAGCGGCATCCTCAAGTTTCCATGCCCAGTCAGACCCGGAAGGAATATCCGTGTCATCGTAAATGCACTCGAGTTCAGGAACCTGATCGATCGAATGCTTCAATGCCTGAGCGAAGAAGACACCATCCACTTTCGCATGACTCAGAAACAATTTGAGTTTGTTGGAATTGGCTGGCAGCCCGAGGACAACTCGTGCTCGATGCAGAGCCTGAAGTGCCAGCCGAAACGGGCGGATCCGGTTTTCACCCAATGCTGCCGCTCCCCGAATCTGACGGCTGCTGAGTTTTGCCGGAAGAGACTGCATCGCAGTGTCAGAATAGGAATAGCAGATCGCGTTTCGTCGGCCCTGATCTTCTTTCGGCAACAACTCTGCAACCTTGTTGAGGGCTGCAGCAAAGTCGGCGGAGTTGACCAGAAGATCCGAAACAAGAACCAGATACAAGGTCGGTGTTTCTTCTCGCGTGAGCGCCAGGTTCAGGTCCTCGGCAGTTGTACAACAAAGGACCTGCACTCGCTCCCATGGATCTTCCGCCTCAGAAAACTGCGATACGGTCTTGTCTGGACGCAGGACACTACGCAAAAGTATATCAACTCAAAGAGACTTCATGTACTCAATCAACTGCTGCCGTTCTGCCTCAGAAAATGATCGTCCATCCTCGTGGCCGTAGTTGTGGCCAGTGTTGTGGTTTCCGGTGAGCGTTGGATTGAAGTCTTCACCGGTGTCGGTTTTGAATCCGACTTTGACGGGATCAAATTCGCGACTACCGACTTTGAACACAGCTTGCGATCGTTCACTCGGGCGTTTCAAAAGTTCGTCGAGGTTTGGAATGGAACCGTTGTGCAGATACGGAGCACTGGCCCAGATGCCGTTGAGGGGGCGGGCCTTATAATTGAGCTTGATTTCGGATGGGCCACTGATGGCCTTTTCCAGACGTGACTCAGCGGATCGAAGAACTCGGCCGGACAAATCACGCACGCGCTTTGTGACGCCTCGTGTTCCACCGAAACTGAAACGGCCGGACACAGATTCTTCTGCGGCTGTGCCTGATGTCTCTCCGTCGATCTGGTAATCCACGGACGAACGAACTTCGTCCAGAAGCAACGAAATATGCTGTTGCCCTTGAGCAAGAATCTCGGGCTTGGAACGGATGATGGCTCGCTGAACCAAGTGCTTCAGCATCAACCCGACCGGTGCTTCAGCTTCGAATTTGTCCGTGTTGGTTGAGAGCGGTTCGACTCGACGCCCCTGCAGGACTCCCGTCTTTCCTTTCCGTGTCAGAAAATTCAAGGCCATCATAGGGTCCGTCTTCTCGTCGCTCATCCGGGCCTTCACAGTACGATTCGCGTCGTGGCGATCGATCGGCTCATGGCAGTAAGCACAGTGTTGTCGGAACAGGAGTTCACCACTGGTCTTCAGGCCTGTATTGACCGGTGGAAACGCGGCTGGCCATTCGGGAGACCAAAGGTTCCTGAGAGCGTCTTCAATCGCAATCAGGTTGTCGCGTTTGGCGGAGTTTGGATAATGCTTGAGCTCAGTGATTGATGGTTCGACGGAAGCATCGATCTCTCCAAACACACCGAGAACCTCACCGGTGTTTCGTCCGAGAGCACCGATGTGCTCTGTGCCAACCAGCGGAGCCGTCAGCTTGCTGCGTTTATTCTCGGCTGCTCCGTTCCATTGCACGAAGTCGTGGTGCGGAGCATCCCAGAGAACCGGATAGCTCACCGGTGCATTGGTCGGAGCCGCATTGTCTGGCACTTGAGCAAACCGCACCGCCACTTCGTTCATGATGGAACCGAACGCGTCGACTCGGCCATGTCCAAACGGAGCGGCATCTCCTTTCGGAAGGTTTCGTTCGTTGTAGGCTGTTCGATCGGCAAGAGCTTTCTGGAGCCCCGATTTGAGTTTAGCCTTTGCGTCGGTGGAAGCGGCTGCCCCCAGGACTCGCCCTGCGAACGCATCAAACTTTGCCGACTGAGTCAACGTGGCTTGAAGTGCAGCCACCAGATTTCGCTGCAGCTTTTCAAAGTTGCCGTTGGTCGGAGCGCCATCAATGATGTAGGTCTTACCGTCAAAGTTCACATGCCCGGTGTGGCATGCCGCACACGTCATGCCGAGGTAGCTTTCCACGCCACCATTCGCCAACGGCTTGTCGTCGCGAACGAAGCCCGCGGCGAGCCCATCGGGATTCTCTGAATCCGAGCCTCTCGCAAGATAACCCAATGACTGAAAATGGCTGGCGTCGCGGAACAGCTTCTCAGAATCCGCCTGTTCCAGATTCACAAACCATTCATACCGCACCAGGTACGATCCTTGAGCTGCGTTGTAAAACCACGAGGCTTCAGCATCGGTCCAGTTCTGCGACAGCGTTTTCACTTCATGTCCAGACTCGGGGATAATGCCACGCGGCGGAGCGGCGGTGACTCGAAGGTGACCGCACAGAACGCAAAGGGCAAACAAGAGCGATGGAACAACTTGCTTCAGATCCATGACAGTGTCTCCTCGTAACGTCGAAACAAAATGATGGTCTATCAGTATTCCGCCTGCCTCAAACCTCGTAAAACCTGAACCCGTTCATGATCACATAGGAACATTGGTAAGCTCATGCTTCCGCCGACGGTTCCTTCGGCAGATTTCGAAACATTGCCGACGCTTCGTAGACGGCGCGACGCAGACGATTGATTCCGCCGAGCGGCCTATGGGCTTCAAGTCCGTGCCATGGCGTGAAGACCAGTTTCTCACATTTTTCATTTAACTCAGCAGTATCGAATTCCTGAAGTTGAATGGTGAGTTTTGCAACTGGCGTGAAGGGAATGCTCTCGGGCCACTGATGAGTGGCATTTTCGGTATCACGATCCGGGTCGATCTCGCCGGCGGGGCGAATCTGAACTTCGAAATCAAAAACGACATCACCAAGACACTCATCCTTTAGCCGACGCACCAGAGCAGTCCGCAGATAGTTGGGATCTGATACATCAGGCTCAGCCATGTGAGTGTTTCTTGGGCGAACTCGAAACCGCATAACCTGATCCGATCCAAGCATAAATGGTGCGGCGCTGAAATAGTCGTTATCAACCGGACTCGCCGGAGGAGCCTGGAAAGCAGGTGGAGTCGCTGAAACACTGGCTGATCGAATCCGAGCGATCAGTCCCGCCGTTTCCAGAGCTCTCAATTGAGAAGGAGTTGGAGGCGGGCCTCCAGCGGTGGGCAGACGTGCGGCAAAGAATGGACGCGGATCATCCTTATGGTCGACCAGTACTCGACTGAGGACTTCATAGTCTTCGACATTCGCAAACGCGAAGGCTGGCTGATTGATCATCAAAAAGTCCTGAGTCAACCCGCCGTTCACATGCCCCAGCGACTGTCCTTCAATGCCCAACAACTTGATGGCCAAACCGCGACTGCCGTGCTCCACACCATTCGGCCCGGTCTTCGAATCCGGAGTCACCAGCGTTGCCGCATTTGAAAATCGAACAAGGGCCGCAAATTTTTCGCCCGGAACACTGAACACGCCATGTCGAAATTTCTCTGCCACGTCCGGCAAGACTTCAAACATCGCATGGACACAGCCATGCGACTTTGCGTGGACACCACGGAGAACCGGCTTATCTCCGGGGTATCTCATCTGCAGTTGCCTAATGGTCAGATCCACGATGTGTTGAATTTGACGTGCTTCGTCGGCCGGAATGTTCTCAAGCATAACTGGGATTTATTGGTAAGAGTCATTCGGCATGTGCAGGGTGAGCAGGGGAGACAATAACGGCACTTAGGGCAGATCGTATCATGCCCGTCCGTGCAACGCAGTCCGCCAGCACTTTTTGTAGTTCAGATTTTCAACATTCCGCTTGAATCATCTTCTTGCCCAAAAGTCGTCTGCTTCGAATTTGTGCCCAATTCGAAGCCAATTGCCCATTCTGATGTGAAACAAGAAACTGGCGAAAATATCCGAGAGGTGCGGTAGATTGATCCCCCTTCCCAAGGTAATGTTGCATCCCAGTCGAAATCCCAGTGAAAAGTGGCAAGGTGTCCGCATGGCTGAACTTATTTCGATAGTCCGCAACTACATCATGTTGCCGATTCCTTCCAAGTGTCAGCTTGAGACAGATCTCAGCACAAAATACGCCCCAACCAAAAACGATGAAAGGGACACATACAGCGGAAGCATCCGCCGCTGCACCACAAATTGCGGGCGACAGCCTTCACATCCCGGGCTATGCAGTAACAGTTTTGAAGTCCACCACCCGCAGGTTTGGAGGCACTTTAGTGGCTTTCTTCACTGATCGGCAGGTATTGCTATCAGCTGCGCGGGCAGCAGGAGAGCGCCCCGAGTCCATGACGGAATTCAAGGCAACAGCATCTCTGGATAGGATGCAGATGCATGTTGAAGACGCGGATGAATCCAGTTCTTCCGTCAAGACGTTTGATGTATTTCTGTCGCAAAGCTCGCATGACGCGATCAAGGTGCTTGGCATCTATCACCTATTAAAAGGGCGAGGCTACTCAGTTTACCTCGACAGTGTTTGCGATCCGCATCTGAACCGAGCGGTGCGAGTGCTCCCACTTTATGTAGGAGACCGTACGCGGCTGGAACAGGAATTGCCGTTGCTTGCTGAAAAGCATGGACTGACGTGGAATAACAATCCAGGCGAAATCGCGGAAGCATTACGAAAACGACTCGGCCATGCTTCTGGGTCTTCGGTTGCCACACCGTTTCGTAAACCACACATTCCGACATTGCGTATTCCGATCACAGATGTGGATCGTGATCGTTTCCAGCGGACGGCATTCAAAGAAATCTGCGGATATTTTGAGCATGCAAAGTCTGAGGTGGAAGCATCTCAGCCTCGCATCACGATCGACCTAAGCCATCCGGACAACGAAAAGTTGCGATGCAAGCTTTATCTTGATGGCAAGTCGATCAACGAATGCAACATTTGGATCGCCACGCTGGGTAGGCTGGGCACTATCAATTTCTTTGCAGGGCGGTCGATGTTTAACGAGTTCAATACTTCCAACGAAATGATTTCGATCGACGGGTCGTCAGGCGGGATTAAGCTGAAAGGTATGATGGGAAGCCTCGCTGGCCACACAATTGAAAACGCAACGCCTGAGGATGCAGCGGCTGCACTCTGGAAGTGGTTCGTTGAACCGCTTGATCGGCAGTAGTACCTATTCTTCTTTGTTCTTGTCGTAACAGACCATTTCCCGATATTCACAGAATCTGGTTACGCAAATGACATCCCGAGTACTCATTATTGCGATTGAAGATTATCCGCAGTCTCGCGGCACATCGGCGAAACTCCCTGGCACCATCGCTAACGCCGATAAGTTTGCCGCGTGGTTGGAAGAGAATCTGAAGATCGCTCGCGAGCACATTCTGTTTTGCTGCTCCGGTGAGAGCCTTTACCGGACTCATGGAGCCGCTCGGAAGGATATCAAGGCCGCGATACTTCAGTTGACGCTAAAGGGGATCGACGACACTGACAAGCTGTTCGTTTACCTGTCCGGACACGGTGTGATGAAGCCGGGGCAGGGAACGGAGCCGCATACTGATCTTCTGCTGTGTTCCGACTTTGTCGGCAGTGATATTTCCGGGGATGAGTGTTTATCCCTTTCGGAATTGTCTGCATTGCTGTCACGCAGTCTTGGTTCTGGCACTCATCTCTACTTTGTCGATGCCTGCCGAACAATCGACCCGAATCTGGATCCCGCTTCTCTCGGTGTGAAAACACAAACTGCCACCAGCGGTGTCGCCGGGTGGTTTCAGTTGCTATCGGCATCTGCGGGCTCAGCGGCAAAAAACGACGGTCGTTTTATGGATGCAATCATTCGAGCTATGGACGGCGGCTGCGAGCTTGCACGCGATGAAGCCGATCAGGACAGATGCTGGGTCACATTCGGCAATGTCGCACGAGCCCTCGAGAAAGAGTTTGCGGATCAGCAACGAGGCGTCGAAGTACGCACGCTCGCCGAGAAATCGGATTTCCCGATTCGCAGGCTTTTTCGTTCCGGCATGGCAACTCCCATCATCAATGCAGACGGGCGTAAATCTCCGCCTGTTGAACTGCTAAAGGCCTACGAGGAAGTTGTGTTTCTCGGTGAAACAAACGGACAACTTCCCAAATTCCTCGATCAAGCATTCAGCGATCGCCATCAGCGTCGCTGGAAGCGACTCAGCATTCTGAGTATCGAAGATCTCTCGCAGGCTGGCAGACCGGGAATTGCCAAATCGGATCTGGAAAAGGAACGACAAGCGGCTGAGGACTTCCTCAGGTCCAATGCAGGTCGGCTGGCGGAAGAACTTGATCTCTATCGGTACAACTATGCGGGCACTTACGGTTCCCTATGGACAGCCGGTGATGGCCGCCGTCGGGTTCATGTCAGCCCTCGAATGTTGGGAGTCGATATCCGGTCCGCTCCATCGTCGGACTTTGTTGACTTTCCGGAAAGGCATCATCCTACCGTGGACCTGTATTTTCGGCTTGCGCAAGATGTCATCGCCAGCCCTGATTGCCACGAAATCTTCATGCACCCTCAGTCGGCTGGAGATTGACCATGACAACTGCTGACGAAACACTTAACCGCCTCTCGCAGCGTGCGGATCGCGCGTTCCGCGTCATGTCACCCAGTCAGGTGATCGAAAGTCGCAAGGCGATCATCGGCCCGCGCAGCGATCTACTCGACAAAGACGCCAACGCCGCCCGCGAATTGCTGCTCAATGGCCAAAAGCCCAGTGCTCGACAACTTGCGGCACTCGAACAGGTCATTCGCCTTCAACGCCCGGCTCCACTTTGCAGACGCGACGATGTCACGCCGCTGCCTGAAGGTGGAAACTGGCTTTCTGGTCAATGGGCATCGTTTCAGACGACTCTCAAGCGACTCCAGGGCAGCATCGCCCGTATCGATCGAGTTGACGACCCACAACCACAGACCGGAACCGGACGCACGCCACTGGGAACAGGATTTCTCGTTGCCTCCGATATGTTGATGACTGCCGCCCATGTCGTTGACCTGTTGAGCTTTTCCACGGGAGTGCTTGAACGGGGTCAGGCCGTCGCCGAATTCCAGGGCTACTTTGGCACAAGTGGAAGCGAACGGCGCGAGATTGTCGAAGTCATCGCCATTGATCCCTCAAACGACCTTGCATTGCTGCGAATCGATGCCGTCGCGCTGAATGAAGAGACACGTCCAGTTTTGACACCATCGACTACGACTTCAGGCATTGGACAGGCGATCTGCGTCGTTGGGTACCCGCTGCAGGATCCTCGAAACCCGCCAGCCTTCGTTTCGATCATTTTCGAAAACCGTTTCGGCGTGAAGCGAGCGGCTCTCGGTGAAATCACTGCTGCCAGCCAAGCGAGATTTTCTCACGACTGCAGTACGCTTGGAGGAAACTCCGGCTCCCCAGTCATTGATCTTAGCACCGGGCAAGTCTGCGGAGTGCATGTCAGCGGGCAAGCCATGTCGCGAAACGAAGCCGTTCGCGGACCACTCGCTCTGGAATTCATGACTCGATCCTTGTCGCCTCCAAAACCACGTTCCATTTCATCAAACGTCTTCATCCCCAAGCGGAACACTCCCGTGAAACCACCGAACACCAAAGACTTCAGCGAATTCTACCGTCAGCTGCAGCAGGCAGACTCGGCGATCTGCGAGGAGATCGCCACCACGCACGCTGAAATGGCCTTCGTCGAATCAGCGGGTCCTGGTGAAAATGAGTTTCAGCTGGAAACGATTGTCCTGACGACAGGCCGCCCCGTGCTGGATATTACAGCCGGTGCCGCAGTGATCGAAATTGCTGAAGTCGAGAGCCAGATTTGGAAGCAGCGTCTGACGGAAGCCAACAGTCTCATCGTTCCCAACATTCCTGCGGTCGGTCGCATTGAACTACTGAACCATCCACGGGGAACACAGTGGATTGGTACGGGGTGGCTGATTCGGGATAACGTCGTTGTCACCAATCGTCATGTGGCGTCTGAGTTTGCCGAATCCAATGGCGGGACCTTTGTCTTTCGCGCGGGTTTCGATGGCACGCCCATGGGAGCTCAGATTGACTTTGTCGAAGAGATCGGAAACTCCAGCAGTCTGGAGTTTCCTCTCTTCAAAATCATGCATATCGAATCCGGCGGCGGCCCGGACCTGGCGTTTCTGCGGATCGAACCAGTCAATGGCCAGGAACTTCCAAAGCCCGTCGTGATTTCTTCCACGACGGTTCAGAATGGTGAGCAGGTTGCGGTCATCGGCTATCCGGCGCGAGATCCGTTCTTTCCGAATCCAAAAGTGATGGACCAGATCTTCAATAATCGTTACGACAAGAAACGCCTCGCTCCGGGATTGATCATTGGCAAAAACGCCGATCGCATCTTCCACGATTGTTCGACGCTGGGAGGCAACTCGGGCGGGGAAGTGATCTCCCTGAAAACCGGGCATGCAGTGGCTCTGCATTTCGCCGGAACCCTTTTCGCCAGGAATCATGCCGTTCCGATTGATGTGGTCGCGAGTCGACTGGATGATGTCCTTCGCGGCCGCACAGGGTCCAGCATACACGTGCCAGCAGCCACTACAGGAGAAGTTATGAATCTTCAGTCAAATGCTTCTGGGTCATCAGGCTCTCGATTTGTCGAAGTCACGATCCCGATTCTTGTGCGAGTTGAGATTGGCGACATTATCAGTTCAATGCCGGCCACTGCGACCACACCAACAGCGACTGTACCGATACCTCCACCGCGACAACCGATCGCCGCCGTCGTTGTGCCGGACGACGATTTGATCGCAACAGTTGAAGCGAAGCCGGAAGATTATCAAGACCGCAAGGGATTCGATCCAGCATTTCTCGGAGAAGGTTTCGAAGTGCCTCTTCCAGTGCTCACTGAGAACGCCAGCGATATCCTGAAATTCACATTCGACGGAGCCGACCATCAGGTTCTGAACTACCAGCACTTCTCCGTGGTCATGAGTACCAGTCGACGCATGTGCCGCTTCAGTGCCTGCAACATCGACGGCAAGAATTCAAAGAAGGTCAAACGGACAGGCTGGCAGTTTGATCCTCGCATTCCAAAGAAGGCCCAGATCATGAAGGAATGCTACGGAAATGAACCCAAGTTCAGCCGCGGCCACATGACTCGGCGAGAAGACCCGGTCTGGGGTACTGCGCTGCACGCCGCTCTTGGCAACAGCGACTCGATGCACGTCACGAACGCTGTCCCGCAGATTCAGCCATTCAATGCGGGCATCTGGCTTGGGCTGGAAGACTACGCACTGGACAGTGCTCGCGAAGATGACATGAGAATCTGTGTCTTCACCGGCCCGTTTCTGGCGAAAAACGATCCTCGTCGTTTTGACGTAAAGATCCCGATCACGTTCTGGAAAGTGATCGCCTTCATCCACGACGAAACCGGAGAACTTTGCGCCACCGGCTACACGATGTCTCAAAAGTCGTTTCTGTCGGAAGAAGAAAAAATCTTCGGCCAATACGAAAACCACCAACGCCCCATCGTCGAAATCGAACGCCGCTCCGGAATTTCCTTCGGCCCGCTGGCAGAACTCGACCCACTCCGAGATGCTACAGAATCAACCCCGACAATGCTGACGAGTGTGAGTCAGATTCGGTTTACTTGACGATTCCGGTTTCAATGTTTGGTCCATCACGTGGAACGTTTCAAAATGATGGGCGTATCAATCACCATTTTTGCTTTAGGAACTTACCAATGGACCCAGTCAAACTCGTCGAAACAATCAAAGCGGAATCGCCAACGTTCGTCATTGAAGGTGAAACATACTACATTGTCGAGCTCGACCGCAAACTGAAAGAATCAGAACTCCAAGCCTACGCGAATGAGATCCTTGCGATACCACCGATCAGGAAGACTGATGCTCCGGAGGGACTGGTTGCGGCGACTGTGGGCGGTAAGCCGATGCGATGGGAATTGCCCGTTGTCCTTTCATGGAAAATCGATGACGCGTCTTTCGCGGGTCGCCCAGCCGAACGGGCCAAAGCAAAATCGATTTGCTCGAAAGCGACCAAAGCCTGGAATACAGCGGCCAAAGAACTCGGGATACACAATTTGGTTCACTTCAAGGAAGACGCTGCAGATCCTGTTTTCACGTTCAGGTTCGAACTATTCAGCAATCCAAATCTCTATGCGTTCGCGTTCTTTCCGAACGATACATCAGACAAACGAATCGTCCACATAGGTCCGACAACCTTCGTCACACCCAATTCGTTTGACGCAGTTGGCGTTATCCGTCATGAGTTGGGACACGTTCTGGGATTCCGACATGAACATATTCGCAGGGAAGCCCAAGTCGGCATGACACCTGGGCAGAAAAGCCAAATGGAGAAATGGGTCACTGGCGGCATTGGCGGTGACGCACTCACAGACTATGACTCCCAATCTGTAATGCATTACCCGTTGAATGGGCGCGGCACACTGGACTTCAAACTGAGCGATGCAGACAAGGCCGGTTTTAAGATGCTCTACACACTTCCGATTGGTGAAGTGAAAGAATTTCCGATTTGAAACGACTCCACAATGTCCGACGAAATTCGTTTTGCACTTGACGATGCAAAGACAACGCTTGCCCGCGCCGATCGGCTGATCGAGACATTCGGTCGGGCCGAAAGCAACGCGGCCGACGGAGTTCTTTCGCTTGCGCCTCGGCAAGCGAAAGAGCTTCGCAAATTCATCGAAGCTTACCGCGCAGAGCTGCGCCGCTACCGCGATGTGCTCGAAGCATCGCAATCGCAAATTGACAGTCAATTGCTCATGACGCGGCGGATGGAGCTTGAAGAGACGGTTCGCTTTGTCGATCGCGCCTTTGTGTTGCCACGCACCTGGGGACAAGAAAGACAAGTCCTTGAAGCTGCCGACTGGATGTGCGTCGAAGGGTTTCGATACTTCGTGACGGACAGCGAAGATCAGCCGATTGGCCCTGTTGTCGCGATCGATTCCGCACTCAGCCCGGCCGTTTGGGCTCCGAGTGCTAAACTGCCCATTCCTTCGCTGTTTCAAACACAGCCCAGGACGATTGATCGAAGCGAAAAGCTGGCCCAGTTTCCTTTGATTTGTCTGCCAGGGCATCTAGCCCGCTCGCCGGAGTTTTTCCCGCTGCTATCTCATGAAGTGGGCCACGCGGCTGATTATGCACGCGCATTTACCACCACGATTCTTGATTCCATTAAGGATGTACCCTTGCTGAGATATTGGACCGCATGGATGCGTGAAATCATTGCCGATGCGGTTGGACTGGTACTGTCGGGAGAAGCCTTTCTGATTGCATTGTATCGCTATTTGAATCAATTGACGCCACTTGTGGAGGTATCTACTTCTAATGCGTATCCCGCCAACGCATTGCGTCTCGCGTTCATTGGTGAATGCATATCCCGCATGACTGGACTGCCGCCAAATTCGCCCGTTGATGAGTTGATTCCCGATGCAAAAGAAATACGAGGCCTGAACCGAACCGCCGCTCAGTTGCTTAGTGAATTCCGCGAGCGTGTATTGCCAGTGATTGCTGACAACATTCTGAACTGCAATCCGGCTTGGCCACAGGAGCAGCAAACCGTTCGAGACATCGCCGAAAAACTGGTCGCGCAAAAGACGGTCACGTGGCCAGACCAACCATTTCGACTTATGCCATCAGCCATCGCTGTCGCTCACAAAGCATCCAGTGCAGACGGGAAATTCGACACGTTCAAACATTTTCGAAATCTACACCGCAGTGTCCCTTCAAAGAGACGTCCGGACTGGATCGGTGGTGAGACGAATTGGAAATTCACCGAAGAGTATTTACCATCGCTTCGTCCGACTCTGCTGGGGGCTGATGGAAACTTTAAGGTGCCGCCGCTGTTGCTGATGATCACTCATCAGAAGATCGCGTTTGTCGGGGCGACCAACTGGCAACTCTGCGACAAACTGCAGGAAGCTTTCGAGGCACGGAATGAGGTTCCATGGAAAGAACTGCATTTGTTCTTTGCCAGCGACGAACTGCTGAAAAGTGTAGAGTACGGAGATTTCGATGCACGCCTGCATCGCGAGGAGTCGCGAAAACTGCTCACTGAACGACTAAGTACAAAAGGCTGGGCACAAAAATGGGCCATCTATGAATTTGATGGCCCGGCAGTCTTTGCATCGTACTGGGACTGGGATGAACGGGGCGGACGAATTCACATCAGTCCAGCACTCCTGGGAACCGTCATCGGCGAGTGCCCGGCCTCGGATCATCTGTGGTGTCAGGAAGCACCAACAGATCAGTACAAGAAGTACGTCAAACATCTCAACGTGCTGCTCAATGATATTCCAGGCACTTCTGCTACGAGCCAACGACTAATTTGATTGCTTGTCCGCGGATGATCCCGAGCCCAGCTTGTTCTTTACGATTAGAACGGTATCTTTGGTGAAACTCACCTTTCGCAAAGTGGCAAGAATGGAAAACAGAATCTGGTAATCCAGTTTTTGCGCCGGTGAAGAAGTTTCGAATATCCTTTTAGTTGTCTCTGTTTTCTTTTTATCCGGCGAGACATCGGCAAATTCAGTCGAGGTCGTGTCGCTATCTGCATTCAATCCTTTTTTGCCCATACAGTCGAACAGCATTGCCGGGTTTTTGATTTTTTCATGCCAGAAGGCGGTGATGATTTCGATCATCGAACCGACATTTTCCTTGTGAATTTTCAGCTTCTCGATGGGCATGACACAGCGGAGGAATAAAGAAAGTTCCGTCATAATATAAACCGCCTGGTACTGGAATCGACGCAAAAAGCTACCATCGTCGTTCGCACCGGATTCGTGCCAGGGGATCTCTTCGAAGACGAGGTCCGGCGGGGAAAACAGTTTCTGCAGCTCTTTTTTCAGAATCTCCGCAGAGGGCTGGGTCATGTCATCCCCGTTGAACAGTCCAGCTCTGTACAGATTCTTGAGCGCGTTATAGAACGAGGCGTAGATAACTTGTCGGACTCGACTGTTATAATCCAGTTCCACCCAACTGCTGTAATTAACCGCCTCGGTCTTTGCCTGTTCCCCGTAATTCGTCGTCATCTTGCGTTTCAACAGAGCATTGTAAAAAGACTCAATTGAATCCACGGAATCGTGCAGGAAGAAATCCTTCACCTCACCCATCGTGGTCAGCAGCCAGGGGGCACTCAGCGTGGTAATATCATGCCCGATCATGTTCAGAGAGTTCTGTAACTGCTTAACGAATTCGGTGGCCAAATACACAATGTTGTGAAAGTCTTTACTCTCACCTCGAAACTCCTCCGCCGGATCAGCTTTCTCTGCCGTCTGCATCTGCTTATTGCGAGCGTCGGGCGCGATGGGGTCCATTCGGCCCGCGAATTTTGGACGGGAGAAAGGATTTGTGATTTCACAGAACACATTGTCATATTTCCAGGGTTGGGTCAGGTCTCGTTCTCCGAATTCTTCAAATTGTTTCCTGGTACTTTGCACAATCCGCGACACCACATTCAGGTCCATATAGGCGCAGCCCGTCAGATTCTCGCGGGCGTATGCCAGCGATATTCCTTTACCTTTTTCGTAATAATGGATGTACATTTCAATCTCATATGCCAACCCCAGCGCCGTGTAGGTGATGACGCTCCTGAGACTCTTATTGCACGGAATGGAGATATCCGGGTGTTTGCACAGTTTTTCGCATATCTCGAATGCTTCAACATATTTGTTTTGCCGGATCAGAACCTGGGCCATTCGGAACAATAGTTCGAGATCCTGATTGTGCGCCTTCTCTGGCTCGAAGGAGTACTTCTTGGAAGGCAGCGGGTTCTTCTTGTGAATCAGGCGAAACAGCAGTTTGATGATGTTGTCATAAGTGTGCCGCGTATCGACATCGCTGCCTGACTTGCGGACCATGCGGAGCAGGTAAAAATTGATCAGGCATTCCAGTACTTTCGGGCTGGTGTCATTCTGCGCCCTGTTGGAGAGCAGGATTGTCTCGCCCACTCTGATGGCTCGTTCAATTTCAAAGATTTTGATGTCTGCGTTTCGGTAGGTTTCCGTGATCACGGCAATCATAATCTCATACTGATCGTCGGTGATGTCATATGACGCCATAATCTTCAGAGCCGTGACCCGCCCGACAATCCCGCTGTAACATTGAGCACGTACGAGGACATGGTGGATCACTTCGCAGGGCAACATCGAAAACGCGCGAATGCAGTTTAGCTTTAGCAGGGCGAGCAAATCCTGTTTACTTTTGGCTTTCCGTTTTTTCCGCGATTCGTCGTCGTGCCGCTGCGCTTCATCGTCGGACAGCTGTGCTTCATCGACGTCGTACAGCAGCGCTTCATCAAGGAGAATTGGAATCAGCAGTTTGCGTTTTTTCTTCGCCTTCTGAATCTCCGTCATGACCCAATCGCTGGCTGCACAGTCGCGGGTCAGGGCCAACAGCACTACGTCTGCCTCATCCAGCCCGACATTGATCGAGTTGCCGATGTCCTCTCCCGCATCAATACTTTCGGTATCGATAAACACCTCGTTCACAAAAGGAGATTGTTTCAGTTTCTCGAAATAGGAAGTCACGAGTTCTGCATCAGTCCTTCGGTACGACAGGAAGAAATTCACTCGCTGAGTAGCATCTATCGAAAAATGTTTATCGTGGACCACCTTCGCCAGAGCGAGCCAGACGGCGTCGTCTACCTGTTGCCTCAAAGTGTCATCGAGGCCCTGCAGAGGACCAAGTTTTTCTTTGAAAACCTGAAGCACGTTCGATACCCATGGTGATTGGGGGGATTTCTGACGGGAAACCGACATTTCGCTGTTCCGTTTTTGTGATTTTTTTGCCATGTCAATGTACCTCGCTCCCAACACGTCATCAGTTTTCTGTTATGCTTCAGAACTTCCTGTATGGTTACGCCGGTGCGCGGCCAAAACCAGCAAATACCAGTGCAATCCAATGATTG
>CAZFDW010000010.1:0-36514 GCA_964517865.1 uncultured Chitinophaga sp. | reverse complement strand
GGAAACCCTTGCCGACGTGCCGTTTCACGTACTCGTCGAGAAGGATCCGGAACTGAGGGAACTGCGTGCGCGTCACGCCGTTTTGCCCGCCGTAGAGCGGCGACAAGCTGCGCAGTGGGCTTATGACAGTGCCTGCGCCTCCATGCTGATGGGGCAGGCGACAAAAGAAACGGACCTGGTCTGCCCAGCGTGGCTCGAGGCAGCCGTTCCACTGGCCATCGATCCCGAATACGCTCCGGCGATGCTCACCGTCGGCTCGCTGGAATATCAGTACGGCCGAGTCCGGGAAGCAATGTCGTTGTTTCTGAAACTGGTCACATGTCGCGCTGACACAGAGGATCTGCATGAGATTATCGGCAAGGCCGGCGACTTTCTCATGGACCAGGGTGACCACGTCAATGCTGGCCATCTTTATGCTGGCGCTGTGCAGGCATATCCGCACGTCGCTGAGCACCACGTCGGCCAGGGGATTTGTGCCTTAAAACGCGGGATGATCATGGAGTCCGTGGCGCACCACCGGCGAGCCGTCAAACTGGAACCGAACAGCTACCGGCATTTGAACGATCTTGGCTACAGTCTGCTGGAATCGCTGCAATTTGACGAAGCAGAAGAAGTGCTGCAGCGCGCCGTGCAGCTTGCGCCCTGCGACTTTGATCTTCCGAAGGCAAACCTCGATTATCTGCGAAAAATGCGAACTGCGTTGCTTCGAAACGGCAGCCGCAAGCAGGAAGACGACGAATGAAGACAATACGTAGTGAAAATGCCGGAGATCGATTCCCGTCTGTGCTGGAAGGTGTGGTTCACGAACCGCTTTGGCCGGAAGTCACAACATGAAACACGGCGATACCAGCCCGGAGGTTCAAATCCTCCCTGCCTGCTCAGATGATGGACCCGCGCCAGAAATGTCGATAATCTTCACGCTGCAACGCAAACGCAAGTTCGAACTGATGTTACACGCTGGAATGTACTGCAGTGGCAAAAAATCGAAGCAATTCTCTAAGCTGGATCACGGACGCGATCGCAGGTGCAAGTCGCGCGAAACAATTCTGTACAAGCGGCAACCTGCCCGCAGTCGATCCGGGACTGATGGTTGAAGGCATCGGCAAAATCAAGTTGCCGCTGATGCCAAAGCAGGCGAAAGAACTGTGTGCTGCAGGCCGCGTTGCACCGTTTGGTAAGGGCACGAAAACCCTGACAGATACGAAAGTTCGAAAGACAATCGAATTCGACGCCAGTCAGATTCAACTTTCCGAGGAATGGAGCCAATTGATTTCCGGCCTTGTCGCCAATGTTGGTACGGAACTCGGACTGGAGGCGGAACAGCTGGAAGCCAGCTTGTACAAGATGTTGCTGTACGAAACAGGTGGGCACTTTCAGCCACATCGCGATAGTGAAAAGCTGAATCGCATGGTTGCCAGTCTGATTGTGATGTTGCCGACAGAGTTCTCCGGCGGCGAACTTGTGGTTCAGCATGAAGGATCTCGTCAGACTTTCACATTTGATGCGGCTCGAAAAAAAGAGTCAGCGTGTTATGTGGCGTTCTACGCAGACTGCCAGCACGAGGTGAAACGCGTTCAACGCGGTCGGCGGCTGTGCCTGACGTACAATCTGGTCCTGAAAAAACGCCGGGCAAAGAAGGCACCTGAGCGGCCGGTTTCTGAAACGGACGTTCTGGCAGACGCGATGCGGAAATACGTCGCGAAACAGCCGCGCGAGCCGCTGGTCTTTGCGTTTGAGCATCAGTACACGCAGAAAGGACTCATACAGGAACTGCTGAAGGGAGCCGACCGTTCGTTGGCCGAATTGGTGATTGCAGCCGCTGAACTGGCTGGCTGCCGCGTGTCTCTGGCTCAGGTTGAACGCCATTTGATGCAGTTTGCCGACGATGGCAGTTGGGGCCGACAGCGACACTGGGGTTATCGAAAGGTCAAAGTTACGGACCTTGAGCTTGGTGAATCCTATGAAGACGACCTGCACGGATCAGAGTGGCGCGATCTGAAAGGCAAGAGCCAGCCGATTGGCCAGATTCCTCTGGCAACCGCATCCATTGTGTCGCAGACGCCGCTCGACGAGTGGATTCCGACTTCCGAAGAGTACGAAGGTTACACGGGTAACGCCGGCAACACCCTGGACCGCTGGTATCATCGCTCAGCCATTGTGGTGTGGCATGACGATGACCACTTTGACATCCTGGCGCGCGGCGGATGCCACAAGAGTATCGAATTGTTTGATTCGATGCGTGCTAAACTGACAAAGGCACCACAGAAGCAGCTCGAACAGGCAGAGCGGGAAAGCTGGCGACTTGCCCATGCGATCCTCCGTCATTGGCCGAAACGTGGCGGATACTCCCACCGCTATGACAACGGTCAGGACGACCAGCCGTGGCTGCGCGAGTTCATCGAAACAATTGGTGAAATTGCAGACGAAGATCTGATTTGCCGTGCGCTGTCCGTCATGACGTTGCAGGACAAGGAAACGCAGCTCGAAAAGTTCATTTCATCCGCCTGCAAACGATTCGGTGTCAGCACGTTTGAACCTCAGCTTGTTGAGTTGCTGAACGCTCCGCTCAGCACGCATGACCCGTCAGTGGCACCGCGTGAATTTCGCTGGCTTTCAAAGCTGGCTTGCGACAGGAAAATGCGAGGTATCGATTCGACAGTTCGAAAGCTGTGTTCAATCGCCGCCGATCGATTTATCGCCAGCTATGCCGCACAGCGAACGGGGCGAATGGATATCAAGGTCGTCTCCAAATGCCTTGAACAACTCATCCGGGCGTTAGCGGCCAACGGCTGTGACAATGAATTGCAGAGTTTGATCAATGCTCTTCAGTCAAATCCGGAGGTCTTCCGTCGGGACGTTGAACAAAGTGACTGTCTGCTCGCAGTCGTACCGTGGTGTGCAAAGTCAGGGATTTCTGTGTCTCCGGCACTGCTGGGCTGGCTTGATGAAGTTCGCCGACAACTCCGCGACGCCACAGAAAAACCACCTGAGAAACCCGCCACATGGCAGCGGGAGGCAGCGTTGAAATGCAATTGCCGGTATTGCGCTGCCTTGAATACGTTTCTGATAAACTCGATGGAAGAGACGACCAGTCTTGCTGCAGCGGAATATGAGCGATCGCACATCGAGAGTGAAGTCCGAAAGAGTGGTGCCGATGTCGATTCCAGGCTGGAAAAACGTGGCAGTCCTTATCGACTCGTGTTCACGAAGACTCTTGGCTCATATGAACGCACTGCGAAACAGTTTGAAACGGACACCGCGGTGTTGAATCGACTTGATGCGCTGGTGGAAGTCGGGTGAATCAGCGAATGGATCCGCTATCGTGGTTGCCCAGAAGTCGTCGCGGTTGATGGTCAGGGATTCTTTCGAGGACTCGCCGGCTTCGTTGACGATCGTGACGCTGCTCTTTTTGCCAAACGGCGGATTCGCCAAGACGATTTCGTATTCGCCGTGCTTGCCGGCCAGTGCGTCTTTCGTGACGACGGGCAAGTCCTCTTCCAGATCCCCGCCGATGCCGTGCAACAGCAGATTCATCGCGCACAGGCGAGTCACGCTGTCGACCAGTTCGATACCGAAGAACGTGCCGCTCTTGAGTTTCTTCTTTTGGGCTCGGTCGAGCTGGTGGTGTTTGGCCACGTAATCATGAGCGCGAGCAGAAACCCGCCCGTGCCGCAGACTGGATCGCAGATGGCCTGCCCCGGTTGCGGGGCCACGACATCGACCATCACCGCAATGAGCGGACGCGGAGTAAAGTACTGCCCCGCCCCACCTTTGACGTCTTCGGCATTTTTCTGCAGCAAGCCTTCGTAGGCGTTTCCCTTGACGTCGGCGGAGAGGCTGGACCATTGTTCCTTGTCGATCAGGTCCACGATGAGCCGGCGGAGCTTGGCCGGGTCCTGGATCTTGTTCTGAGCCTTGCGGAAAATGAGGCCCAACATTCCCGACCGCTTACCGAGTTCCGTCAGCGTGTGACGGTAATGCGTTTCCAGCTCATCGCCCTCCAGCTTCAGCAGCGCGTCCCAACCGAACCCTTTTGGAACGGGCGACGACTTATTGAATGGTGGCTTCGTCTGTTCGTCCGCCATTTTCAGGGAGAGGAGAAACGTCAGCTGCTCGACGTAGTCGCCATACGACAGGCCGTCATCGCGAAGGATGTTGCAGTAGTTCCAGAGTTTTTGAACGAGGGCGTTGGGATTAGACATAGTGGGAGTAGAGAACTGGTTTAGATGGACCAAGAAAATCGAGGCGACCGAAAGAGTCAAGAATCCCAGTCTTCGATATTCAAGCCGACGATTCTGGAGAATTCGCGAGTATTGTTTGTGACCATCGCTCAATCAGTCGCTCCAGAGGGTTGTCTCGATAGTCTGGATGTCTCCGCGGCACTGCTCGGTCAATCAGGAGCAATAGGCCGCGACCATTTGCTTCAACAAGACAATGGTGGCGGCAACTTTGGACTCCGCACTGGCGACTGGAAACTCGTGCGGATTGAAAATCGCGGGAAGTCACAGGCTATTGTCAGCAGCAACGAACGCCCGCTGCCCACTGCGAGGCACACGCTCTACCAGCTCAGCAGCGACCCCGGCGAACGGACCGATGTCTCTGCCACGCATCCCGAAATTGTTCGACGCCTAACATCGCAACTAGACCAACTCATCAGTGACGGCCGCAGCCGCAGAGGTGAATGACTATGAAAGGAATACTTGTCGTCATCTTGCTCTGTTCGCCCACGCGAGCCAACCTGCAATCGGGATCCTCAACGCGCGACAGAACCTGGTAAGACGGACAACGGCAAACGAATGAAGGCAAACCAATGAAGGAGCGATTCGAACATTGCGCAGATGGAAGACAAGTATGGCAAGCGAATGGAGGCAAGCGAATGAAAGGTCCTGTTCTGATTGTCTCCTATTCGTTTGCCTCCATTCGTTTGACATGATCAAATCAACTATCATGGCTGACGCACCGAGGTTTGTCGATGACGCTGGTAACGAGATTGGAATATACTACGCCATCAATAAGAGGTTGCCATGAACTGTTGTTTCTCGCGATACGCACACCTTGCGTTCACCATCCTTGGCTTGCTCTGCGTTCATTCGGTTGCCTCCGAAGCGCGGTCCAACATCGTTTTGCTGCAGAGCGGCTCTCTGACGGGACTCCGTCGCTTCAGACAAACCACATTTTTTTAAAGGATACCAACCACCATGAAACTAATCCTCTCCCTGCTTGTGCTTCTGGGTGCGGGTTGCAGCCAAGCCTCCGCCGCAGAGATCAGGCGACCGAACATTCTCTTCATCCTCGTCGATGATCAATCACCGTTCGATTTGAAGTGTTACAACCCACAATCACCGCTGGAGACGCCGAACATCGATCAACTGGCGCGCGAGGGGATGGTCTTCGACGGCGCGTATCACATGGGATCGTTCAGTGGCGCGGTCTGCACTCCGTCGCGGCACATGATCATGAGCGGTCGCACGGTGTGGCACTTGCCGATCGCTCCCCAGGCGATGCAGAAAGGGCTGTGCCCGCCGAACGTTGAGCAGCAGACTATTCCGGCTGTGTTCAACCGCGCCGGCTACGCGACGATGCGCACCTGCAAGCAAGGGAATAGTTACGAAGCGGCGAACAAGCTCTTCACGGTGCGTCATGACGCCACCAAACGCGGTGGCACACCTGAAACCGGCAGCGCGTGGCACGGTGACCGCGTGATGGACTATCTCGCGGAGCGCGAGTCGGCGAAGGACACGAAGCCGTTTCTTATTTACTTCGGCTTCTCGCATCCGCACGACGAGCGTGACGGCACGCCGGAACTGCTCGCAAAGTACGGCGCGGTGAATCACACCGACAAGTCCGAGCCGCCGCCTGCCAATCCTCAACAGCCAGCGCTGCCACCGAACTATCTCCCGGCGCATCCGTTCCATCATGGCCATCCCGGCTTGCGTGACGAAGTCGCCGTCAGCGGTGTGTGGGAACGACGCGACGAACAGACCATCCGCAACGAACTGGGGCGCGAATTCGCGTGTAGCGAGAACATCGACATTCAAATCGGCCGCGTGCTGGCCAAACTCGAAGCGATGGGCGAGTTAGACAACACCTGTATCATCTACACCGCCGATCATGGCATGGCGATCGGTCGACACGGTCTGCAGGGCAAACAAAATCTCTACCAGCACACCTGGCGCGTCCCGTTCCTCGTCAAAGGTCCAGACATCAAGCCCGGCAGCCGCGTCGAAGGCAACATCTACCTGCTGGATGTCCTCGCCACGCTATGCGACCTCGCGGGGATTGCTGCGCCGGATACGAACGAAGGGACCAGCTTCAAGCCCGTGCTCACGGGGGAGAAGTCAACCGTGCGCGATGTCCTTTACGGCGCGTACAACGGCGGCACGAAGCCGGGTATGAGATCGGTCAAGCAGGGCGATTGGAAACTCATCAAGTACGATGTGATGAACGGTTCGGTACGCGAAACGCAGTTGTTCAACGTCAAAGACAACCCGGACGAATTCCTCGCCGAGCATCACGACGCGAAGGTGATCGCTCTCACCGGGGCAAGCCCCGCGAAGCATCAAGTGAACCTCGCCACGGACCCGCAACACACCGCAATGCTCGCCGAAATGGAAGCCCTGTTGCTTGCGGAAATGCGCCGCCTGCACGACCCGTGGCGCTTGTGGAACCAACCCGCTGACGGACTCACTCCGCCTCCCGAAGGTCCACTCACTGGTCAAGGCAAGGCCAGGAAGAAGTCGAAGTAAATTGATGAAGTCGAATCGGCAAGCCTCAGAACGCTTCACAAGTCAATGCTCCCGGTCCCGGACAGAAATTCTCTATGACACTACCGAACGAAACCTGTAGCCAAAGGAATAGGGGGTAAGTCCAGGAAAAGCCCTGTGCTCTTGATCCTCATATTTGGCTTTCTCCATTCGTTTTGCGTTTGCGTTCGTGGCGCGTTCGCTGAGCCGCCTCATATCATCTTTGTCATGGCTGATGATATGGGCTGGGGGCAAACCGGATACCGAAATCATCCGGTGCTCAAGACGCCGAACCGGTCAATTGGTATGATGCGCCGCAGTACCAACCGTTCCTGACCGAGTGGAAACAACGCTGGGAATACGAGGGCTACCTCAATCGTGCGACGGGTGAGAAGAGGAAACGGAAGAATTGAACCATGCGACATTTTGAATCCAATACCACGAAAATCATCCTGTCGCTGCTCGTCAGCCTGATCGGGTTACCTGCACTCCATGCCGCTGAGGCATCGCGTCCGAACATTCTTTTCGCCATTGCGGATGATTGGGGCTTGCAGGCCGGTGCCTATGGCACACCCTGGGTGAAGACACCCTCCTTTGACCGCATCGCCCGCGAAGGGCTGCTGTTTCGTAACGCCTACACGCCGATGGCCAAGTGCGCGCCGTCGCGGGCGATTGTGCTCACGGGACGCCATCTCTGGCAGAACGAAGAAGCGGGCAATCACATGGCGATGTTTCCGCCGAAGCTCAAAAGCTGGCCCGAGGTGCTGCTGGAAGAGGGCTGGCACATGGGTATCACCGGCAAGGGCTGGGGGCCCGGCATCGCCAACGACACCAGCGGCAAGCCGCGACTCATCACCGGCAATCGCTTCGACAAGTACAAAGCCGAACCGCCCGCCAAGGCGATGGGCAACAACGACTATGCGGCCAACTTCAGGGACTTCCTCGACGCCACGCCGCAGGACGCACCGTGGTGCTTTTGGTATGGCTGCACCGAGCCGCACCGCGCGTATGAGTTTCAGGCCGGCGTCAACAAGGGGGGTAAGAAGCTCGCGGACATTGACCGCGTGCCCGATTACTGGCCCGACAACGAGACCGTGCGCCACGACATGCTTGACTACGCCTTCGAGGTCGAGCACATGGACAATCACCTCGGGCGCATGATCGCCGAACTGGAGAAACGCGGTCTGCTCGACAACACGCTCGTCATCGTGACCAGTGACCACGGGATGCCGTTTCCACGCATCAAGGGCTACACCTACCACGACTCGAACCACGTTCCACTCGCCGTTCGCTGGCCAAACGGTGTGAGGAGTCCTGGACGCGCGATCGAAGACTTCGTGGACTTCACAGACATCGCGGCGACGATACTCGACTACGCCGGCATCGCCGGGGATGACAGCGGCATGATGCCCGTCACCGGCAAGAGCTGGCGGCCGATTTTGGAGAGCATTCAGGCCGGACGCATCGTGCCGGAACGCGACCATGTGCTGATCGGCAAGGAGCGCACCGACGTGGGCCGACCGCACAACTGGGGTTATCCCATTCGTGGCATCGTCACCGCCGAACACCTCTACCTGCACAACTACGAACCGACGCGCTGGCCCGCCGGTAATCCCGAGACCGGTTACCTCGACACCGACGGCAGCCCGACGAAATCGCTGATCCTTGAACTCGGTCGCGCTGACCGTGCGAACCAATTCTGGCAGCTGAATTTCGGGATACGCCCCGCCGATGAATTGTATGACCTGCGTGCCGACCGGGATTGTGTCCGCAACATTGCCGCAGATTCAACGGATCTCGTCGATACGATGCGTTCGCGTCTGGAAACGATGCTCAAGGCGCAGGGTGATCCGCGGATGGATGGACGCGGCACGGTATTTGATAATTACACGCCGACCAACGGCGACGGCTTCTACGAGAAGTTCATGCGCGGCGAAAAAGTCAACGCAGGCTGGGTGGAGCCGACAGACTTTGAGAAACAACCACTTCAATCAATAAGGCCCTAGTTCATGAAATCCCCCAAAGCAGTTCTCGCCGTACTCATGCTCGGCACGTTGTGGACCGACACTTGCATCGCTGCAGACAAGCCCAACATCGTCTTCATCCTGGCCGATGACCTGGGCTGGTCCGACCTCGGCTGTTATGGCGGCGAGATCAAGACGCCCAGCCTGGACGCGCTGGCACACAATGGTTTACGTTTCACGCAGTTCTACAACACGGCCCGCTGCTGGCCTTCGCGTGGCGCGCTGCTGACCGGCTATTACGCGCAGCAGATTCATCGCGACAAGCTGCCCGAGGCCACGGGCGGCGCACAGGGCGTGCGGCAGACGTGGGCGCGGCTGCTGCCGGACTTCCTCAAGTCCGCCGGCTATCGCAACTACCACAGCGGCAAGTGGCATATCGACGGCAAGGTGCTCGACGGAGGTTTTGACCGCTCGCTGGATATGAGGAACCAGGGCAATTTCTTCACTGCGAAGGGCAATTCCATCGACGACGTGCCGGTGACGCCGCCTGCGGACGAGAGAGGTTACTACAGCACAATTGCCACCGCCGACCACGCCATCGACTGCCTGAAGGACCACGCCGCGAATCATACCGCAAAGCCATTCTTTCATTACCTTGCCTTCATCGCGCCTCATTTCCCGCTGCATGCCTTGCCGGAAGACATCGCGAAGTATCGCGACCAGTATCTTGACGGCTGGGACAGGATGCGCGAAGCTCGTTTCGCGCGGCAGCATGAAATGGGACTCGTGACGACAGCCTTGTCGCCACTGGAACGTGAAGTCGGGCCACCGTATGCTTTCCCTGACGCGATCACAAAACTCGGACCCGGCGAGGTAGACCGCCCGCTGCCGTGGAGCGAACTCACCGACGAGCAGCGCCGCTTCCAGGCCACCAAGATGGCCATCCACGCGGCGATGATCGACCGTATGGACCGCGAGATCGGTCGCGTCATCGCGCAACTCAAGGCGATGGGTGCCTTCGACAACACGCTGATCTGCTTCGCCTCGGACAACGGTGCCAGCGCCGAGATCATGGTGCGCAACGGTGGCCACGATCCCGCTGCACCTCCCGGCAGTTCCGCCAGTTACCTCTGTCTCGGTCCCGGATTCTCCAGCGCCTGCAACACCCCATTCCGCCGCCACAAGACCTGGACTCACGAAGGCGGAACCGCTACGCCGCTGATCGCACACTGGCCTGCGGGCATCGCGGCGCGCGGCGAGCTGCGGCACACACCCGGTCACGTGATTGATTTCGTGCCGACCGTGCTGGAGCTGGTCGGGATTCAGAAGCCGAAGGAGTGGAACGGCGAGCCGATTCCCGAAGCACCGGGCCGGAGCCTCGCACCCTCCTTTGCGAAAGACGTGTCCATCGCCCGCGACAGTCTGTGGTGGCTGCACGACGAACATCGCGCCATTCGCGTCGGCGATTGGAAGCTCGTCGCCGCCAAAGACACTCCCTGGGAACTGTACGACCTAAGGACCGACCGCGCCGAGCAACACAACCTCGCCGCAAAGATGCCGGACAAGGCACAGGAACTCGCCGCTTCGTGGCAGAAGCAAACCGACGCTTTCACCACTCTCGCGCAAAGGGACCTCGCCAACCAGCCGCAAGGCACAGGCAAGGCTGGAAAGGGCAAGTCTGGAAAGGGCAATGCTGAATGACCTGTTCATTGCGAATCCAACAAAGCCTCAAAACCTGAACTCAATGGTTCAATCATGAAATTGCTATTGAACGTGCTCCTATGTCTGGCGATCTACGGACCCCTTTTCTGCACGGCCAGCCGTCGCTGCTAACTCAAAATCGTTTCCACCACCTTACCGTGTACATCGGTCAAACGGAAGTCGCGGCCCTGAAAGCGATAGGTCAGTCGTGTGTGATCGAGTCCCAGTTGCTGAAGAATCGTCGCCTGCACATCATGCACATGCACGGGATTTTCCACGACGTTGAATCCCAGTTCGTCGGTGACACCGTGCGTCATGCCGGGCCGCAGGCCGCCGCCAGCCATGAACATTGTGTTGGAGAACGGATGATGGTCACGTCCCAGAATTTCGCCAGCTGCCGTGCGGCCTTCTCGAAACGGCGTGCGGCCGAATTCCCCCATCCAGACCACGAGCGTTTCATTCAGCAGACCTCGCTGTTTCAGGTCTTTGATGAGGGCTGTCACGGGGCGATCCATCAGCGCACAGCGTTTGACGAAAGCGTCGCGAAGATCTTCGCCGGGATTTGTTCCATGGAAATCCCAGCCCCAGTCAAACAACTGCACAAGTCGCACACCTTTTTCCACAAGTCGCCTTGCCAGTAAACAGTTATTGGCAAAGCTGGCCGCGCCGGGTTCCGCTCCGTAGTCGGCAAGTATGTGGGTCGGCTCTGATTTCAGATCCATCAGTTCCGGGACTTCCACCTGCATGCGGAATGCCATCTCGTATTGAGCGATGCGAGTCAACGTTTCCGGATCACCCAGCTCCGACGCCTGAAGGCGATTCAGATCATTGATGGCGTCCAGGCTGACTCGGCGAAGCGAGCGGTCCATGCCTTCGGGATTTGTCAGGTACAAGACGGGATCTCCGGATGTGCGGCATTGTACTCCCTGGTAGACCGACGGCAGAAAACCGCTTCCCCAACCAGCCTTGCCGCCGCTGGGCAGTGAACCTCCGGAAACAAAGACAATAAATCCGGGCAGATTGCGATTCTCTGATCCGAGCCCGTAAGTGATCCATGATCCCATCGACGGTCGCCCGGCCGTTCGGGGAATTCCTGTGTAGAGCAGCAGTTCGGCTGGACCATGGTTGAACTGTTCGGTGTACAGCGATTTGATGAATGTGAGTTCGTCGGTAATCGTGGAAAGGTGCGGAACGGCCGCCGACATCCACGCCCCGGATTCTCCGAACTGACGAAACCGCTGCGGCGTCCCCAGCAATCGCGCTGTGGACCCGGTGAATGCAAACGGCTTCCCCTCCATCAGCGACGGAGGGCATTCTTCACCGCTCCGTCGAACCAGTTCAGGTTTATAGTCGAACAAGTCGAGATGCGAGGGTCCACCAGACATGCTCAGCAGAATGACGTTCTTGACTCTCGCAGGAAAATGCGAACTCCGGGGCGAAAACGGATCCGCCAATGAGTGGTCCGCCCTGGCGGGCACATTCAGCAACGAAACCAATCCCGCAGCACCAAGGCCCAGCGAAGTACTTCGCAGAAACTGGTGACGCGTGACGGCCGCGAGCCGGTCAATATCGGGATGTGAAATTGTGGTCATAGGGAGAACTATCGTTTCGCGAGAAACTCATCCAGATTCATCATTACATTGCCCACAACTGTCCATGCAGCGGCATCGGTTGGATCGATTCCCGCTGGCAGCGGTCCCAGTGGATTGGTTGCCAGAGCGGTCGCCTGGCCGAGATTCCCGACGAGAGAGATCTTTGCCGATTCAAACACGGTGACCACGCGCGTCACTTCCGCATCCGTTGGCTGGCGAGTCAGGCAAAGTCGGAGTGCAAACGTCGCTCGGGAGGAAACGGAATCACCTCCCTCGGCCAGAATGCGTCGAGCCAATCCCTGCGCGGCTTCGACAAAGACGGGATCGTTCAGAGTGACCAGAGCCTGCAACGGCGTGTTTGTGCGGATTCGCCGGACGCTGCAGACACTGCGTTCCGGAGCGTCAAATGCGATCATTGATGGGTAGGGCAGATTCCTGCGCCAGCGTGTGTAAAGCGCACGGCGATAACGATCGTCACCTTTGCTGGTTTCCCAGTCGGTACTTGCTCCAAATGCAGCGGCCAATCCATTGACCGGTTGAGGCGGATGGACCGGGGGTCCATACATTTTTGAACTGAGCAGACCAGAGACGCACAGGGCCTGGTCACGCAGTGTCTCCGCTGAAAGTCGCACGCGCGGACCTCGAGCCAGCAGCCGATTCAGTGGGTCACGCTGGTACAATTCCGTCGTGACATGAGACGCCTGACGATACGTTGAAGAGCATACCATGAGTTTCAGCATGTGTTTTGTGTCCCAGCCACTGCGGATCAATTCTGTCGCAAGCCAGTCGAGCAATTCCGGATGCGATGGCGGTTCGCCCTGATTACCGAACTCCTCAGCGGTCTCGACAATTCCGATCCCAAAGACTTCCTGCCATAGTCGATTCACAGCCACTCGTGCGGCCAGCGGGTTGTCGGGATGCATGATCCACTTTGCCAGCCCCAGGCGATCAAGTTTGACGCCTTCAGGCACCGGATTGAACACCACTGGAACGCCGGGCGTTACGACCTCGCCGAGGCTCTTGTAGTCGCCGCGAAGTGCGACATGCGTCTCCCGCTGGCCGATCTCTTTCATGACCAGCGTGGAAGTGCTGAGATTCGCAAGCTCCGCCTGGCCGGCATCAACGGCCACCTTTGAATCAGTCCACTCTTTGGAAAGTGACCGATGATGAGCAATGAGTTTTTCCGTCTCTTCATTCGTTCGCTGCTTTACTGTTTTCGCCAGCAGCGAAGCAAGTTCCTGAGGCAGTGCCGTCGTGTCCGCAGACGTGTGCCAATTCGCGAAGGCGGCGTCTATTTTCTGCGTGACGGTGTCATGATACGATCTGGCATCCTGCAGTTTTGCGAGCGATCCTGCGTAGTCCGCATCACGGCCAATCTGAGCAACATCCAGTGTCGGCGGTTCTGCGTTGTTGTCTTCAGTTCCATTGAAGACGGCAAATAGCTGGTAATATTCCTTGTGTGAAAACGGATCGTACTTGTGGCTGTGACATTGAGCGCACGCCAGAGTGGAACCAAGCCAGACCTGAGCCGTCGTGTTGACTCGATCAACCACCGAGGCGTGGCGATATTCTTCCGCGACCGATCCACCTTCGGTGTTGTTGGTTGTATTGCGATGAAACCCCGTTGCAATGATCTGCGACGGCGTGGCGTCAGGCAGCAGATCACCCGCCAGGAGTTCGATCGTCAGCTGGTCATAGGGCATATTATGATTGAGGGATTCGATCATCCAGTCCCGCCAGCGCCAGATCGTTCGCGGCGGATCGTGAATGTAGCCCTGCGAATCTCCATAACGAGCCAGATCGAGCCACATCGCCGTCCAGCGTTCTCCGTAGGATGGCTTCGCGAGAAATCGATCCACGGCCATCCCGACGGCATCGGGACTGGCATCGTCAGCAAACGCATCGGCCTCCGCCAGAGTCGGCGGCAGTCCCGTCAGATCCAGTGAGATTCGTCGCAGCAGTGAAATTTTTTCCGCCGGAGCGGAGGGCTTCAACATCTCCTGATCGAGCCGAGCCATGACAAATGCATCGACGGGATTGGCAATCCACGCTGGATCAGACACGGCAGGCGATTCAGGACGCACGGGCTTGATATATGCCCAGTGCTGCGTGTACTCGGCACCCTGAGTGATCCATGTGTTCAGAATGGCGATCTCCTCGGGAGTTGGCTTCCTGCCATAATCCGCAGGCGGCATGGCGACATCCGGATCAGCACTCAGCAGTCGCCGCCGCATCTCACTGCGCTCCGGATCTCCGGCAACGATCGCTCGTTCACCGCTCTGCAACGATTGCGTGGCCGCATCGCGCAGATCCAGCCGCAAGTCGGCCTTTCGAGCAGCCTCGTCCGGACCATGACAGGCGAGACAGTACCGCGAAAGAAGAGGCCGCACGTCTCGGCCGTAGTGAATGCGATCGTCGGCCGCAGCCGCGTGTGTGAAAAGCAACGCTCCGAATGCGATAAGGAAAATAGGTGACAGTTTCATGAGAGCTGTTCGTATCTGGTTGAGAGCCATCGCTTGCCGGAGGACTTCCATCGCTTGTGACGTTCGGCAAGTTCGACAGAAACAGTTTGGCGGGAAAGTTTCAAAATGCAATGAGTTCGAGTCCAGTACTTTGCGGGCTTCAATAACGGGGTCAGGAATGCTGGCCACCGTGTCCGGCAGAATTTCTCCCATTCGCTACGCGCACCTGCATAGTCGTGATCGACGACGTTGACATACGCGCGTTCGATACTCGCCCAGCGGTATGTCTGATTTGATCGTTTAACGGCAAGCCGCAGAAATGAATTTGCCGCAGCTGACTATAAGTGGAGAGACTTTCCATGCGTCCGTTGATTACACTGTTTCTCTGCGCGCATCTGTTGAACGCAATCACTGTTAACGGCGACGAAGCGGATTCACGGCCGGCTCAGCGCATTGAGCTTGGCGTGCGAGTGAAAGAGTTTTCCTCTACCGATATTCGGTATCTGCCAGGGTCGCTGTCGGAGTTTGGTGAGTGGAAGGCATTTGTGTTGGTGTTTACAACGCTGGACTGCTCGATCGTGAGACGTGGGCTGCCGACGTTGCGCAGGCTGGAGAGTACGGCCATTTCATCAACGATCCGAAACTTTCGACCGATGAAATCAACACGATTGTGTACTGGGCATGTAATTGAAAACTAAGGACATGATTGAATGATCGATATCGTGGGAATCGTGCTGTCGCTGATACTGCTGATGTACCTGGCGTATCGGGATGTCAGTGTGCTGATTCTGGCTCCGTTGTGTGCGTTGTTGGCGGTCGTGTTTGATGGAAATCTGCCGCTGCTGGCGACGTACACTCAGATCTTTATGGGCAGTGTCGGGCAGTTTGTCAGAGACTACTTTCCGTTGTTTCTGCTGGGGGCAATTTTTGGCAAGCTGATGGAAGACTCCGGGGCGGCGGCAAAAATTGCGGAGGTTGTCGTGCGTGCCGTCGGCGTCCACCGGACAATTCTGGCCATCGTGCTCAGTTGTGGGATTCTGACCTACGGTGGCGTATCGTTGTTTGTGGTTGTCTTTGCCGTTTTTCCGCTGTCGCGATCGCTTTTTCGACAGGCCGAACTTCCGCGACGACTGATTCCGGCAGCCATAGCGCTCGGTTCATTTACCTTTACAATGACGGCCATGCCGGGGACTGTGCAGATTCAGAATCAGATACCCATGCCTTTCTTTCGCACAAACTCATTCGCTGCTCCCGGTCTTGGCTGCATCGGCAGTCTGATCATGTTTGGCCTGGGCATGCTGTGGCTGAATTCTCAGGCCACGCGCGCACGTCGAAGTGGCGAGGGCTTTGGTGCGATTCTTCCGTCTGATGATGTGGCGGCGGACGCAGCGACGCAGCGAGACGCTCGAAAACTGCCTGCGGCCTGGAGTGCTTTTTCACCGATCATCTGTGTGGTGGTGCTGAATTTTGTGTTTTCGCAGTTTGTGATCCCAAACTGGGACGCCAGCTACCTTGCGGAAGAACAGTTTGGCAAAACGGACCTCAACAAAGTTCAGGGCACATGGTCGACAATTCTTTCGATGGTCGTGGCCCTGTTGATCACCGTCGGACTGCATTTTCGATCCGTCGAGAAGCTGAAAATCTCTCTCGCCGCCGGGGCCAGATCTTCGTTGCTGCCACTCTTTAACACCGCGTCTGAATACGGCTACGGGAATACCATCAAGCATCTGGCGGGGTTTGAGTTCGTGCAGAAATTCGTCGCCGGCATCGCGCCGGGGAATCCTTTGATTTCCGAATCAATTGCTGTGAACTCGCTGGCCGCGATGACCGGTTCGGCTTCAGGCGGTCTGAGTATTGCGTTGAAGGCTCTCGGCGATACTTACTACCAACGCGGCATCGAAGCGGGCATCAATCCTGAGCTCCTGCATCGCGTCGCATCGATGTCCTGCGGAGGCCTTGACAGTCTGCCTCATAACGGCGCTGTCATCACGCTGCTATTGATCTGCGGAGTCACACATCGCCAGGGCTACAAAGATGTGGCGGTCGTCACAATTGCATGTCCGCTCGTCGCAACGATCACGGTCATCGGGCTGGGGACGCTGTTTGGTTCGTTTTGAGCTGCGGAGCATTCAGCAACGCGGCGATGCCCATTCCGCCGCCGATGCAGAGTGCACCGATGGCCGAGCGTGATTTGCCGCGGGCGATGCTCCATGCCAGATGTGTCAGCAATCTTGCTCCGCTGGCCGCCAACGGATGACCGATGGCAATCGCACCGCCTTCTCGATTGAAGTTGATCGCATGGCCGTCAACCGTACTGACGAAAGTTTCCTCGGCGGACACATTCAGGACCGGCGCAGAAATAATTGTCGCCTTACCGGCGTGGAGCACGTTTTTAACGTGCTCGGCACGATGGAATCGTGCCCCACCTATTTCTGCATCATTCCTTAGCGACAGTTTTAACGCCTTCAGGCAGGCCAACGTCTGAGCGGCGAAGGCTTCATTGATTTCCAGTGTATCAATGCCGGCCCAGTCTCGTTTTGCCCGTTGCATCAGAGTCGTGATCGCATGAACCGGTCCAAGTCCCATACGCGCCGGGTCGCAGCCGACGACGACTCCGTCGATCCATTCCGCCAGAATCGGCCAGCCGTTGGATTCTGCAAATCCCTGCTCTGCCAGTAACACGACGGCCGCACCATCGTTGATGCCGGACGCATTTCCAGCCGTCACCGTGCCCTTGCATTCGGGTTTCTGAAACACGGGCTGTAACAGCGCCAATTCGGCCGTTGTGACATCCGGCCTTGGATGCTGATCAGTGGTCAGCTTTCCGATCGCAACGACTTCGTCAGTAAAATCACCGCGCGCCAGAGCCGCACCGGACAAATGCTGGCTGCGTGCCGCAAACGCATCCTGTGTCTCCCGTGAGATATCGAATTCCGTTGCTAACTCTTCCGCCTGCTCACCCATGTGGCGATTGTTGAAACTATCGACAAGCCCATCGCGCTGCATGGAATCGACCGCCGCAGAAAAGTTCGGCTGCTGCCCTTTTCCCGGTCGCGCGACCAGTAGCTGGGATTGTGACATTGATTCCGTGCCGCCGGCAAGAATCGCTCTGGCTTCACCCGCACGAATCGCACTGACGGCCAACAGCGCGGACTGCATCCCGGAACCGCACATCATATTGACGGTCATTGCGGATGTCGTGACAGGCAGTCCCAGCCTGATTGCGACCTGACGAGCCACATTCATGCCATGACCGGCGGCCAGCACGTTTCCGAGAATCACCTGATCGAGCAGCGTGCGATCGATGCCTGCCAGGGCCGCGTCACCTGCGACCACGGCCAGATCCACGGGTGAAAACTCCGACAGAGCTCCGCGAAATCGACCAAACGGGGTCCGTTTTGCAGCAACAATCACAATACGTTTCATACGACAATCTCCGTTCACTTCAATGCTGCCGTGCGAATCTTCATTTGGCCGACAGTTCGAATGATGGGAGTGAATTCCATCCGGTCAACGACATCTCGCTGCACATCAATACCGGGAGCGACCTCAATCAGTTCAAGTCCCTCAGGCTGCAGGCGAAACACGGCACGTTCGGTGACGAAGAGGATGTCCTGACCGGTGTCGCGGGCCAACGGACCGCTGAAAGAAACCTGTTCCACCTGTTGCACAAATTTTGCGATGTGCCCTTCGTGGACGATCCGCAGTTTGCCGTCTTCATACACGACTTCAAGTCCGTCCGTTGTCAAAGTACCGCAAAACACCAGTCGCCGCGCGTTTTGAGAAATATTGACGAACCCACCGACGCCGGCAAATCGCGTGCCGAATCGCGATACGTTGACGTTGCCGTGTTGATCCACCTGTGCCGCACCCAGCGCTGCGAAATCAAGTCCACCGCCATCGTAGAAATCGAACTGCGACGGCTGATCAATAATGGCTTCAGGGTAGCTGGATGCCCCGAAGCTCAGTCCACCTGCCGGGATTCCACCGATCGGACCGCTTTCCAGGGTCAGTGTTACGTCAGACAAAAGTCCCCGTTCAGCGGCGACCATCGCAATTCCCTCCGGGAGCCCGATCCCCAGATTCGCGATCGCTCCTGGCTGCAGTTCGTCACACGCCCGCATCGCGATGATTCGTCGTGCATCGATTCGAGTTGGAGTGTTTCCAGTCGTCAATGGGATGGAGCCAGACTGCGGCTGTGAATCAGTGTCAGCTGCCGAACAAAACGCTGGATCGTACGGTTCCGCAAACGTCTGCCAGTGTTCGTGCTCTTCGGCCACGACGATGTGAGTGACCAGTCGACCGGGGACGCGCACCTGTTGCGGCGGAGCCGGAGTTTCCAGAATTCGTTTCACCTGAGCGATGACAATTCCACCATGGTTGTGAGCGGCCTGAGCGATCGGCAGGACGTCGCCGATGACAGCCTCCTCGTCCATCACGAGATTCCCGAATTGATCCGCCGCCGTCGCGCGAATCAGCCCCACATGAATCGGGAAAGCGTGATACAGCAGCCATGCTTTCCCCCGCAGCGTGACCCGTTCGACCATTTCCTCAGTCGTCTTCACATTCAGCCTGCCGCCACCGTGTGCCGGATCGATAAATGTACCAAACCCCACCTGAGTCACGCATCCTGGACGCCCGGCAGCAATATCGCGAAACAGATGGCAGATGACGCCCTGAGGAAAATTGTAGGCTTCGATGTCACCGGCTAATGCCAGCTGACCCAATTGTGGACACAATCCCCAATGCCCACCGATGACGCGTCGCAATAGTCCCGCGTGCGCCAGATGATTCAGGCCTCGCGTTTTGCCGTCACCTTGTCCGGCGGCGTAAACCAGCGTCAGCTTATGGGGCCCGTGATGTGCAAGAAATCGTCTTTCCAACGCTGCAGTCAGCGATTCCGGATGTCCCGCTCCGACAAACCCGCCGCAGGCGACTGTCATTCCATCCCGAATATGCATGACCGCATCGTCCGCCGAACAGAGTTTGGCATCAAGGGGAGTCTGATTTTGTGGTTGTATGGACATGGCATGTGATCGTATGAGCGGAATGGTGCCAGTGCTCTGTCAAGGCCTGGAAAAGGGGTCAGGAACGAATAACCAAATGGCCCAAAGGGTGCTCCGCACTATTGGTTTCTGACCCCTTTTCCACTGGCACCGCGCGCCCTATCCCCACCAGCCGCCGTTGACGTGCAGCGTCTGGCCGGTAACGTAGGATGACAAATCGCTGCACAGATACAAAATGACGGAAGCGATTTCGTCCGGATCGCCAAACCGTTTCATCGGGATCTGAGCCAGCATCTGCTCACGGGCGGCTTCCGGAATTGAGGCCCCCATTTCCGTCAACACAACTCCCGGAGCGACGGCATTCACATTGATCCGCCGTGATGCCAGTTCACGACTGAGGACCTTTGTGAAGGCAATCACGCCGGCTTTGGCTGAAGAATAATTCGCCTGTCCGAAGAATCCGATGACACCGGAAATTGAGGCCATATTGACAATGCGACCACCGTCCTGCAGAAACGGTAACACCGTTTGACTGACTTTGAAAACTGCTGAGAGGTTCGTATCCACGACGGCATCCCATTCGTCATCCGTCAGGTTTTTGACAGATCGATCACGCAGGATGGCCGCGTTGTTCACCAGAAAATCGATGCGTCCGAATTTGGTCTTCACCGCTTCAAAGAACGCTGTCATATCGGCGCGACTGCGAACATCGGCTGCCATGACCAGGCCTGCTGCGCCCCATGCTTTCGCGGCGTCTTCAGCCCGCTGACGACACACGCCGGCATCGTCGTCAAAATAATTCACGGCAATCTTTGCCCCTGATCGCAAAAGCATCGCAGCCGTCGCTTTACCCAGCCCCTGAATGCCGCCGGTAATGACGGCCACTTTGCCGGTCAGGTCGATTGAGATCATATGCGTATTCCCCGTGTGACAGTAGCTTGACTCTCCGAGTCGAGTATTACTATGAACTCGACTCGGAGAGTCAAGCTACGGGAGAACTCGACTCGGAGAGTCAAGCTACGGGAGAACTCGACTCGGAGAGTCAAGCTACTGAACCATGCTTCCAACTCGTCGCTGCGGATGATAGCGTATCGTCCTTGATGACTCCTTCCTGCCTGCCAACATGCCTGCCGTTGAGACTGCTATGTTGTTTACATCCGTCGATTTTCAAAAGCCCGGCAAGCAGCAGGGCTTTATGCAAGTGCCGTATTCGCACAATCTGGGTGGCTGGGCGAATGTGATGATTCCCATCACCACTGTGGCCAACGGCAGCGGTCCGACGGTCTTGATTCTTGGCGGAAATCACGGTGACGAATACCAGGGTCAGATCGCCGCGATGAAACTCGCGCGGGAACTGACGCCTGACATGGTCACGGGGCGTATCATCCTGGTTCCGTCGCTCAATTTCCCCGCAGCTCGTGCGGCGACGCGACTGTCTCCGCTCGACGGAATGAACTTGAATCGTGCGTTTCCTGGCAATCCGGAAGGCAGCGTCACCAGTCAGATCGCACACTTTCTCACCACGGCGTTGTTTCCGCTGAGCGATGTGGTGATCGACATCCATTCCGGCGGACGAAGTATGGAATTCGTCCCATGCTCGCACATGCATCTGGTCGCCGATCTGGAACAACGCCGAAAAATGCTGGCCGCGATGCTCGCGTGGAACACCGAGTTTTGCTTCCTGTACGCTGACATTGCAGGCAGCGGATTGCTTCCCGTCGAAGCGGAGAATCAAGGCAAACTCGTCGTGACCACGGAACTGGGCGGCGGTGAATGTATTCCTGCCAGCGTGCATCGAATCGCTCAAAACGGTTTGCGAAATGTTCTCATTCATGTGGGAGCTCTGAGTGGGGAGGTACAGACTCGCGCGAGTCTCGGCAAGGCACCCTCGATTCTGACACAGGCGTTGAACCGCGAAGATTATCTGCTTGCCCCGGAATCCGGCGTCTTTGAAGTTGGCGTCGAGCTTGGTGACCATGTGCAGAAGGGCGACACCGTCGGACACATTCACCATCTGGAACGTCCCGATCGTCAGCCCGAAACCATTGTCGCGCAGAGCAGCGGTTATCTCGTCACGATGCGAGCACCCTGTCTCACACAGCAGGGCGATTGCGTGGCCGTGATTGCAAAACAGGTGAGTCTCGACGAAGTGCGCAACTCATAACAGCGGCAGCTCCACTGAGGGAAACACCATGCCCCGAATCCTTATTGCTGAATGTAAACAGGAGGTCTCCACCTTCAATCCGTATCACAGCGGATATGGTGATTTCGGAATCCGGCGTGGGCGTGAGTTGACCGATTACCACCGCACCGTGGGTAACGAGATCGGCGGAGCGTTGACCGTCTTTGATGGGGCGACAGGCGTCGAAGTTGTTCCCGCATACAGCGCGTTCTTTATCTCGTCTGGCGGTACTCTGGCCAAAGCGGCGTGGGAGCGGATTGCGGGCGAGTTTCTGGACGCGATCCGGGCTGCTCCGCCGGTGGATGGTGTGTATTTCTGCATGCACGGGGCGATGGCGAGTGAGGAAGAACTTGATCCCGAAGGCTGGTTGCTGGCAGAAACACGCAGAATTCTGGGCGAAGAAATTCCGCTCGTGGTTTCACTGGATCTGCACGGAATTCTGACAGACCGCATGCTCGAACACAGCGATGCTATCGTCGCTTACCACACGTATCCGCATGTGGATTTCTTTGAGACAGGCGAACGGGCTGCACGTCTGCTGTTGAAGATTGTCGCCGGCGAAGTTAAACCGGTGACGGCGAAAGTGGCGATCCCCGCATTGGTGCGTGGCGATGAACTCATCACCGCGACCGGGCGGTTCGGAGAATGTATCGGCATGGCGCAGGCGGCTGAGACCGGTTCGCGCGGGCTTTCGGCCGGGATGTTCATTGGCAATCCCTTTACCGACGTCCCGGCACTGCAGACGTATAGTTTTGTCGTGACCGATAATGACGTCGAACTTGCGAAACGGGAAGCGTTACTCATCGCGGCAAAGTTTTGGGAAAACCATGCCGTCATGCAGGTGCCGCTCGTCAGTCTGGACGAAATGGCGAAACTCGCGGTGACACATGCAAAAGGCACAATTGCGCTGGTAGATGCCGCCGACGCCACAAGTTCCGGTGCGTCGGGCGACAGTAATGCGATTCTGCGAAAACTGATGGAGGCGGGTTACACCGGCCGGGCACTGCTGCCCATCGTTGATGCCGCCGCAGTCAGGGATGCATTCGCCGCTGGAATCGGTGCCCAAATCAAAACGACAATCGGCGGCACAAGGGATCCTGAACGATTTCAGCCGCTCAGCATTACCGCCAAGGTACGATTGCTTGCCGATGGTCGATTTCGCAGTGAGTCGTTCGGGGAGGAATGGCTGGCAGGACCCACAGCTGTGCTGGAAGCAGACAACTTCACGATTGTCGTCAGCAGCAATCCCATCAATCTTTACGATCGGTCATTCTATTTTGCGCACGGGCAGAATCCGCGGAACTTCGACGCGGTCGTCGTCAAATCGCCGCATTGTCAGCATCATATGTACGCCCACTGGTGTGCTAAAATGACACATGTGGATGCACCAGGTTCTTCGAGTGCCAATCTGCCGTATCTTGGCCACACGCGGTGCCCGCGACCGATCTTTCCGCTGGATGCTGAGGTTGAATTCCTGCCCGAAGCAAAAGTCTTCCGACGCCACTGAGAATCTGCTGGTCCGCTCCTCCGAGTCTGCAACGCACAATCGTTACGATCGGACTACCGCATGTATGGCTTTGGTGAAGTCAAGCGACGTCGCGGTGCCTGCAGATCAAACAGCAACCTAGGATTCTGCTGGTCGCATGTGCTGTTTCATCCGCCCCGATGCGCCAGCACCACTTCGTCAGCCTGTAAACTCCCGCGCTAAGATCTCAACCATGCCCCTACCGTCCTTCAATTACCGGCTTGTCACTCGCAGCGATTTCGATGGACTTGTCAGCGCCGCGTTGCTGCGTGAGCTGCAGATGATCGACGACATCAGTTTTGTGCATCCGAAGGACATGCAGGATGGACTGATAGAAATCACACCTCGCGATATTATCACAAATCTGCCTTATGTCGCTGCCTGTCACCTGTGCTTCGATCATCATCACAGCGAAGCTTTGCGAAACGGAGGTACGGTTCGGCAGAATTACATCCTGGATTCTGATGCAGATTCCGCAGCCCGGGTTGTCTATAACTACTTCGGTGGTGGCTCACGCTTTAAAAACATCAATCTCGAAATGATGACGGCGGTCGATAAATGTGATGCGGGTCGCTTTTCACGCGAAGAGATCCTTCTCCCAAAACACTGGGTTCTGTTGAACTTTGTGATGGACCCGAGAACCGGCCTTGGACGATTTCGGGATTTCCGCATTTCGAACTATCAGTTGATGATGTCGCTGATCGACTATTGTCGCAGTCATACGATCGACACAATTCTGAACCTGCCTGATGTTCATGAACGAGTGGAGTTGTACAATCTGCAGCGTCAGGACTATATCGAGCAGATTGCACGCTGCTCCGGCCTGTATGGCAGCGTCGCCGTGATCGATCTGCGTGATGAAGAGGTGCTCTACTGCGGCAATCGGTTTCTGGCATACGCCCTGTTCCCCGAATGCAACATTTCAGTTCATCTGCTTCGCAGCAAACAACCCGGCACTACGGTGATTGCCGTTGGCAAGTCGATTCTGAACCGCACGAACCCCGTCGATGTCGGCGATCTGATGCTCAAGCACGGCGGCGGCGGCCATCCGGCTGCCGGAACATGTCAGATCTCGTCCGAACGTGCGCACGACCTGGTGCCTGAGATCGTCGAGGCTCTGAATCAGTCGATCGAAATATCAAGTGGCGTACGGGAACTGGTCGAGGCAATGTGAAGTAACGCATCGTCCGATGAGCCAGCACCGTGTCAGTCAGGGGCATCGCACCGGGTTCGATCCACAACGGCGTTAGGTTCACAAACTGGCCAGCTGCGGTAGCCGCGGGAGTTCGATTGGCAGCGGATGCGGAACGCATGTAGAATCACCGCATGAGTACCGCATCCCAATTTCAGCCGATTTCCGTTTGCGATTACCTCGCCGGTGAACGATGTGCAAAACGGAAACACGAATACGTCGATGGCGTCGTGTATTCGATGGCTGGCGGGACAGTGCAGCATAGCCGGATTGCTTCGAACGCAACGGGAACACTGCATGCGCAGCTTCGTGGACATAAGTGCCAGGCATTCAACTCGAATATCAAGGTCCGCGTTCGCCTGAGCCGAGGGACGCGATTTTACTATTCGGATGTTTCGGTTGTTTGCCAACCAAACGCGGATCACGATAGCTTCCACGATGCCCCGGTAGTGATTGTCGAAGTGATCTCTGAATCCACTCGACGAACCGACGAGTACGAAAAACGTGAAGCATATTTGTCAATCGACTCACTGCAAGTCTACATACTTGTCGAGCAGGCATCGGCAGCAGTGCTCCTTTATCGACGCGGCGACAGTGGTTTCGATCGTGAGGTTTACACGGGACTCGATGCGATCCTCCCGCTGCCTGAAATTGATTGCGAACTGGCGCTTGCCGAGCTCTACCAGAACGTCGAATTCTCGCCCGTGGTTACCGATGAAGAAGACGACGAATTGTGAAGCGGCCAACGGCGTCGGTCCGACCGGGACCAGGAAAGATCCACTGGGACTTTGCATCACGACGGTGTACCACACAGCCTTCTGACCCCTTTTCCAAGGCATTGCGATGATATCGAAGCGGCAGCTTGTAATGTCAATCGGAGTGGCAGTATGCGTATACCTATTGGATGTATGGCAAGGTTGTTTATGTGTTTTTCGATGAGAAGGATCGTGTCATCGCATTTTATGTTTGCACAGTCTAGTCCCTAAACAAGCGATGTTTGGAGTGCGGTGACTCGTCACCGCTTTCTTTTTCAGATAATTTGGCTCTGGGAACGACGTTCGTTTGCTCTGCCGATTTCACCTGAAATTGAAATGGAATGTTTGCTGTCTTCCCACGCCGATTGACAAAAATGCCGTGTCGGAAAGGTAAAGCGGCGACAAGTCGCCGCACTCCATATGGCTGTCGCTTGCATCAGGTCTAGTGCTCAGTCGATTCCGGCCGAATGAACCTACAGAAAAAGGCCTGCCCGGCAGGCAGGACCTACAAATGATCCAGGCCCTCTGCCTGATTCTTCAACGTCATGATTATTTCATCGGTGCTGCTCGGATCAACGGCGCGGCAGGATTCAGTGAGGATAGACGCGAGTTCGGCAAGGTCGTGGCGCCATTCGGCAGGGTCAAGGCCGGGCGGTTCCAGTTGAGCGAACTCGCCGCACAACAGAATCATGCGCAGGCAATGGCGAAACATGATGCCTTCCTGCTTCGTCAGTTCGCGAGCTCGCACGTAGCGATCAAAATTGCCTCCAAAACGCAGCAGATCGCCGATACACCAGACGCTGCGAACATAGACGTCTGAGATCCCCGGATACTCGCTGTGGAACAGCATCCGCATTCGATCACCCAGCGGCAGCGGATAGATGCGACGGCGATTCACTTCGTCATAATATCCTGTAAGTTCCTGCTGAGTCACGATGCCTCGCGACAAGAGCAATGGATTCAGATAGTCAGTCGATAAAGTACCGTCCGGCATCAACTCGGGCGAGGGAACTCGTACCTGACTGGCCACCGACGACGGCAGATCGAGCGCGCTTTCGAGCAACTGCAGGCGTTCTTCGTAGTTGGCCTTGTGCATCTGTTCCGCGAGGAACACTCCGTAAATCGAATTGATACTGCGAAACGGCAGCAGCAACGACATCTGTTCGGTCGCGATCGCCAGACGCGGCGAATACTCCGACAGCATCACTTCTTCAGCACTCGGCGGTTTCGGTTCACGCTTCGATTCCTTCGACGCATGTCCGGTCATTGCGCTGCCGTCCTTGCGAGCTTCCTGAATCATCTTTCCCAGAAGGCCCACACGCGGTGGTTCGGAAGGGGCTTCACTGGCCATGGCATCGGTTTTGTCCGCGACATCAGGTGACTCAATCGCGGTCGGGGCACCGGCCTGATCAGAATCCGGGGCATCATCACCCGCGACGTCGTCTCCGAAATCTTCCGGCGCTTCGGTGGCATCGAAATGAATGACTTCACCGACTTCGCCAGCTGTCGCACCTTCTTCGACCATCGGAGCGAGATGTGACGACACCCAGCGGCTGTCGCGTACGGAAACCGTCGCTATGGTAAATGCGGGGAGCAGTTCGCTCGTCACATCCCCGGCACGCACGGAATGAAACACCGGGCCTGAAAGCGTGGTATCCGTGATCAGGGACGCAGATGACTTTGGCGGTGGTGGTTCGAGCGTAATGAAGCCACCGGCTTCCAGCGTAATCAGCATCCTGATCAGCTGCTTTTCCGCGTCGTCTTTTTCACCGGAATCCAGCAGTCGGCGGCGAACGGCGTCCTGCAGCGTCATCACCATCCCGGACTTGCGAATGAAATACGCCAGCAATCGCCATGGAAATCGGCCGCGACTGGCCAGCCTGGCGGCCGGAGCTTCCCGCAGCGTCTGAAACTGTCGCTCGGTCCAGTATTGCTGGCCGTCACGTCGTCGAGGCATTTTCTTCTTAAGATTCTTTTTCGCGCGAAGCAGCATCGGATCCTTGGTGTCTTCCGGGATCTCATCATACTTCTGCTGCCAGCGAAACATTCGGACATCGTCTTCGTGGGCGACCGCAAACACATATCCCCGCGTGTCAAATTGCGGTCGTCCGGCCCGACCGAACATCTGATGGGCGGCGCTCGCTTCAATCAGCTTCAGTGCGCGTGGTGGCCCCTTGAGCAGCGATGTCATCACAACAGATCTGGCCGGAAGATTGATCCCCGCTGCCAAAGTTTCCGTGCAGACACAGATGCTCAGCAGCTTCTTCTGAAACAGCCTTTCAATGATCCGGCGATACTTCGGGAGCAGTCCCGCATGATGAATCCCGACGCCGCGCATGAGGAATTGCTTCAGCTTCCCACCAGCCCCGGTTGACCAATCGACCTGATCAATCTCAGCCGCCAGAAGTTTCTGCTGTCCATCGGCCAGCATGCGTTTGCCTTTGAGCTGTTCGGCGACGCTCCAGCATTCGTTGCGGTTGAAACAAAATACCAGAGCTGGCGTGTAGCGAGCCTCTTCGTCGCCGTCCGCCATCATCTCCAGCTGGTCCGGCAGAAACTCGTCGGCGATCCAGCGAAAATCCAGCGGCACCCGGCGTTCGTCGCTCTGCAACAACCGAAGTTTTCGCGAATGCTGCCGCGCCAGCCAGACGACAAAATCGACAGCATTGCCAACAGTGGCACTGATCAGCAGCAGCTTCGCGTGCTTTGGAAGAAGTCCCAGTGACAGCTCCCACACAATGCCTCGCTCAGGATCATTGAAGCTGTGAAATTCATCCATGACAACTGCGGATACGTCGTCAAACGAGACTTCTTCCGGCGACAACAGTCGGTTAAGCAGAATCTCAGCGACGACAACCAGAATTCTGGCGTCCGGGTTCTCGCGACGATTACCGGTCACCAATCCGATGTCCTGGGCAGAAAATCCCCAGCGGACAGCCGACTCCTGCAATTCGCGAAATTTCTGCTCGGTCAAAGCAATCAGCGGCGTCGTGTAATACGCGCGACGCCCCGTGAACAACGCCTCATAGAGTGCGGTTTCCGCAATCAGGGTCTTGCCCGTGCCCGTCGGCGCGCAAACGAGAATGCCGTCTTCGGAATCGAACCATGTCAGAATCGCGTTCTCCTGAAATGGATACGGAGGCCATGGCAACTGGTCAAGATACCGAAGTGCCAACTCGTCGGAAGATGGGATGCCCGTGTCTGAATTCATTCGAGTCCGATGGTGCTGTCTGAGCGTGGTGGCGGATCACGACGATGAAGCATCACAATTTCCTCTGAAGATGCCGGTACGCTGAACGCCAGGCGAGCCGAGTGGCGTCAGCCCTCCGGGTCGCCACTTTCGTTTAACGATTAAGAAGACAATCTGCATGCCCGGATGGTAAAAGAGATGGTGAGCGAACGGAAGACACTCCCACAGATTCCTCCCCTTCCAACTCCCGCATTCTGCCGACGGCGGCTAGACCAGCATCTACTTCACCTACGGCACGAGGCCGTTGGCGTCGAAAGTCAAACAGTCAAAGTCGTCACCATGAGCCCAGTTTGATAACCTTTTTTATCGCCGACTGCTGGCGGTTGTGCGGCGAGGTCGGATGAAGCGAAGCATGCCCGTGCCGTCGGTGGAGACGGCGTTGGTGCCGGTTTGCAGTTCATGCTGCAGCACGCCGGGAATGATGCGCCGAAGTCGAATATTCCATAAATCGCCGGGCCTGGCTCCGGTGGAGGAAAGCTCCTGAAGTGGGATTGCGGCTTCAATCCTCCATGTGGCGGCGTCGGCATCCAGCGCGACGAACCATTTCGGATTCCATTTGTCGAGCATCCAGCAGCGGTCGCTGGTCTCACCGGCTTCATCGATCGTGAGCTGAAAAGCCGTACCAAAGTCGCGATCGGTATCGATTTCCAGTTCCAGCCGATCACGGTTTTCGTGCTTTGCGTCGTAACTGCGGTGCATGGCCAGTTCGATGGGCCGGGATTTATCGGGAGCTCGCTGCAGACGTGCAGCGAGGTATAAGAATTCGTCGTCCCAAGCCAGCATGGTCAGACTGGAGACATCTGCTTCATTTGAAATTGACTTGCGCCGAGTTCCTGTGGCTGGATCGACTGAATCGCGAACAAACGGAGTCAGCAGAATTTCTTCGGCGTCTTCCCAGATGCTGTCGGTCAGCACACCGTCCAGAAATGGGCGTTCGCTGCGTTTGGGAAGATTGATTAACGGCAGGATTGGAGCGGTCGGCGTGTGAGTCACCTGCATTTCGCAGCGAGCGAACAACCCATACTGATCATCGCGTTGACTGAGTTCAGACAGCGTCGTTGATTGTTCACCGCTCTTCTTCTGCAGCCGGTAATTGGCGGCGATTCGAAGTCGAACAAGCGGGGTCAGCGCGACACTGCCATTGCCGCGATTTGGATTCGAGAGAATACTGAACGCCGTCATCGCATGAGAATCCCAGCGTTGATGCAGCACTTCCAGCGCGTCGGCTGCCCCGCTGGCAAAAGATGAGGTTGCAGGAGCCTGGACTTTTGGCTGCACAGAAAAAGAAGATCCTGCGGTATCCGTTCCGGCGTTTGGAGTGCTTCGCAGCGCTGTGTCCTCTGACGGTTGCGACGTGGTCAGTGCCTTTGTCGCTGCCAGGCGATAGAGGCGAGCTTCTGCCGAGGAATAGAAAAGGAACAGCATTTCCGCCGCCGTCTGAGCTTCATCAGCCTTCGGATAGCGGCGCACAATCTCCTGCTGGACCGCAAGGTAGCCTTCCATATTGTTCTGCTGCAGATTGATATCTGCCAGATCCTGCAACTGTTTGAGCGCCAGCGTGGCCGGCAGGTTCGCTCCGATGCCGTAAAGCTGCGCGATCAATGCATCTTCTGTTTGAGCAGACTGCATGTGGCCGTTCATCGCGGTCGATTCGATATGTGCTGTGTGCAGTGTCTTTTTCAGAATCTCAATCTGGTCACGACTCCGAAAATCGGACGTGCGGCGCGCGTCAGATTTTAGATTGTGGTCGATGCCATCGAACAGATTCGCGATACTGGTCGTGTCGTTCAGGTCAGATAACAGTTCGTAGCCGGCTTTGGCATCCGGCACCGGTTCCGCTTCGATGTTATGTTCAAAGATTTTCTGGATGGCATCGTTGAGTAAGCCGGAAGTGGTGCCCAGCGAAGGGAGTAAATCCTCGTCGCGAAACGTGAGCGCAGCCGATTGGTTTTCAGGCACGCGACTGACAACGCGGTCCACTCGCCACGGCGACAGTTTCAACCGGGTCAACGGGAGACCATCGGCCTGATCGTCAGCCGCCAGAGAAATGGCAAGCGGCATTACATCGCGCAGAATCGCCGCGATCGCGTCGTCGCCGGATGCGGATGCGGGTTCGATCACGATCACCGACGGCCGCCAGTTGCGAATGTCGCGGGCGATGCGTAGTGGCAGCAGTGTTCTGAGCCGACCGTCATTCTGTCGGTTCCATTCCGCCACAAGCTGCTCAGAAGACCGATGATGTTCGGGTTTTGTTCGCGGAAACATCCAGTGCGAACTCGTATCATTGCCACCCAGCCTGGTGACGGCTGCCGTGCAGTGATCCGACATCGGAACACCATCCAGAAGAGCATCGCCTTCCAGACTGAGCGGCTGCGACAGCTGGATGGCGACCGATCGGATGCCCTGTTCAGCGGAAACGTTTGACAACAGGTGCCATGCGGCCTTGTCGGCATCCGTGATGAAGTTCAGCACACCCGTTCGGAATCCCGAAGATCGTACGGCCTGCCATGTGTTGCCGCTGTCCGACGATCGCACGATCTGACCAAGACTTCCAACGCCGATGACGTCCGTCTGATTCAAGAAATGCAACCGATTGAGTCGACCAGTCAGCGGCAATGGGACCAGCTTCCAGTTTTGCCCATTGTCTGTCGAATGCAGCAGACTCGCGCCGGGGTTACCGCCAAGCAGGATCGTTGAGGCTTCATGCGCGACGACGTGAAAATCGAGCAGTTCGGCGACTTCGCGTGGAATCTGGCCCGCCGGCGGCTTCCATGTGACGCCGCCATCGTTCGTAACGAGTAAAAAGCCGCCGTCACCCGCGATCCAGCCACGAGCGTTCGTGTCCAGCGACACATCCCGGATCGCGCGGAGCGTGGGTTCAGGTCGGTTAATGATCACTGCCTGATCGGCCACGACAGCTGCGTAACTTTGATGCTGCCCGACAACGATGCCGTCGGATTCGCTGAGAAACTGGGCCCCCAGCCACGGACCGCTGCTTTGATCCGACAGAATCGGCGACCATGAGAGACCGCCATCGTCTGTGCGGAAGATCGCATGGCCGCTGCGATTTCGCATCGGAGCTGTGACGGCTACCGCATTCTCCAGCCCGAAGTACTGAACGTGCAATATGCCAGGCAGCACTGCCGTTGGAAGAGTCGAGGCACTGCTCAATGCGTGGCCAGTGTGAGCGGTGAGATCCGTCCATGATCTGCCACCATCGCGTGTCTGCAGCAACACGGCTGATTGTTGCGACGAGGTCCCCGGCTGAGTCCTGTTGCCGGCGACCCAGCCAATGGTGTGTGTCAGGAAGCAGACAGATTTTAAGCTGCATTCGAACGGTGTGATCCGCGTAGTCCATGTTGCTCCAGCATCTTCAGAAAAGCAGATCACTCCCCGTTCGCCGACCGCCCACGTCAATCGCCCAACATTGCACAAATCATTCAGATTGGCATCATTGGCAATCGCGGCAGTTCTCGGAATGGCTGCGGAAAAAAAAGGTTCGGCTGGCGGATCGAACTCGCGAAGTTCAATCGTTGGAGAATCCGCCTTGCGAATCGATGACTCGCGATTTACCGGACGAGCTGGTTCAGGTGGCAATGTCTGCGGTTCATTCGTCTCGGCGTTCTGGCGGCCTGGACCCATCGGCACGACAGACCTGGTCGATGGTTCCCCTTTCGCAGTTGTTCTGTCTGATCGTTTCTTTTTGGACGAAGGAATTCGTTTCGTCGATTCAGCTGACCGAGAGGAGGAGTCCTCAACTTCCGGCTCGGACAGATTGAATTTGTCGCCGACGTCCAGCAGACCCTTTTCCTGAAACGATTCGCTTGTACTGCCCGAGAACAAAAATACGAGAATTGCAAGCGTGAGATACGATACGTGGCGAGTCATCCGTGACTCCTATAAGTTTGGAATGGCTTTGGATGTCGATAGCCTGACTTTTCTGGAATTTTGAGGCAAGGCCAAGCTTACGCGGCTATTCGTATAACGGCGAGCCGCAGGCATAGGCGAATTCTCTGCCTCTTCCACCCGGAGAACTCCGTTTCCCTGAAGACGCCGGCTCGCTGCGGTTCGACAAAAAATCAGAGCCACACAAAACATCCCGGAAAACCAATCCCGTATGGCAAACTGGGAGTATTGCGGCAATTGCGATAATCAATCCCATGCAGAAATTGCCGAACAGCAGAGGCAATGCCGACTCCCGGGCAGGAACCCTATGACTTTTGCAATTCCTTCGTATTGACCACATTTCAGCAGTCTGCGAAAACCCGCTGATCTTTGAATTGCTTCAGGGATTGCATAACGCACTATCCGCCCCACGGAATCGGGGGCATCAGATTGGCAAAGGAGTGCCCTTACCGTGATGAAAATCGTCGTTGCATTGCTCGCAGCCGCCGCAGTGAATTTTGCTGCCCCGATCCTTGCTCAGGATGCGGCAAAACCCGCTGCCACGCCAAAGGATGCGTCCCCGCATCGCGTTGGACTCGTTGACATGGCGGAAGTGTTTCAGGGTTACAAGAAGTTTGAAGACATGCGTGCCGAGCTTCAGGCTGAAATCGAAAAGAGTGACGCTGAAGCGAAGCTGATGGTTGAGCGTATGCAGAAGATGCAGCAGGGAATGATTGAATCCAAACTGGCACCTGGCAGTGCAGAGTACGAACAGGGTGAAAAAGCTCTGCTGGACCTTAAAGGGGAATTCGAAGCATTCCGCGCTGCCACGCAGCGTAAGCTGGCTCGCCGCGAATCTGAAATGTTCAAAGTGATTTATTCGGATACGACGAGTATGGTCAAGAAGTATGCTGAGTTCGCAAAGTTTACCGTAGTCATTCGTTTTGATCGCAAGGACATCAACGACGAGACGGCTCCTTCAGAAGCAGTGCAACGGATGAACAAGCAGGTTGTTTTCCATCGTGTGGAAGACGACATTACGGACGTTGTGCTGCAGACACTGAATAAACAGTATGAATCAACTGCTGGATCACGCCCGCCTGTCAAGGGTGCCTCAGCGACCGCCGGTGAAGGGCGCGCACCAGCGCTTAAGTAATCATTTGTTAATCGTATTTTAATGTGTGCCACTGGCTCTGCCAGTGCTTCATCCAAATTGGGCGCACTGGCAAAGCCAGTGGCACACGCAGAATCGCCGGCAACGGGATCCTTCCGGATTTCCGCTGCCGGTTTCATGCTGAATTTTTGGGGGGAAGCCAGCTCATGAGTTTTGAAAAGACTCACCGCTCGCATCAGCAGACTCTTTCGCGTCCGGCGTTGATCGCAGGTCACGGACTCTTTCACGGACTTGACGTCAAAGTGCGGTTGCGACCAGCAGAGCCGGATACCGGTATCGTGTTTCGGCGAATGGACCTGAAAGATCGACCAGAAGTCGCCGCGCATGTGGACAATGTCAGATCTGCGACGCGGCGTACGGTCCTTGCATCACGCAGTGGTGCCGTTGTGGAAACAGTGGAACATCTGATGGCAGCGCTTGCGGGCCTGCATGTCGATAACTGTCTGGTAGAAATCGATTCGATCGAAGTCCCGGCAGTCGATGGCTCCAGCATGCCGTTCTGCGAAGCAATTCTCGCCGCCGGATTGACTCAACAATCCATTGCACGATCACTCCTGTCCGTTGCAGAATCACAGAGCGTCAACGATCGTGACGGAGAACAGTGGATCGAGGTCATTCCCGCATACAATGGAAATCCAACGATTGATTATCGGCTGGATTACGGTCCCGAAGCTGTGATTGCGTCGCAGTCATTTTCGGTGGAACTCACCCCGGATGCGTTTCTTCGCGACATTGCCGCAGCCCGCACATTTGTGCTGCAGGATGAAGTTGCTGCGTTGCAGCAAAAGGGATTTGGGCGACATTTGACCGGACGCGACCTTGTCGTGTTCGACGTGGACGGGTCTGTGATCGATAACAAGTTGCGTTGGCAGGATGAACCTGTGCGGCACAAGATACTGGATTGCATCGGTGATTTGGCGCTAAGCGGTCGGATCTTTGTCGGACGCGTGGTGGCTCGCCGAAGTGGCCACAAATTGAATCACGTCATGGCCAAGACGCTGTCGACGATAGAAGCATGCCAGGCACTGTTACAGCGGGCGGCGTAGTATCTGCCTGACCGTGAATGGCCGAATGACCTGAAGAAACGGATTTCTTCCGAATTTAAGCGATCAGGATGATCACCATGCAAACAAGAATTTCCCCGATGTCGCAGGTTGATCCGGCTGCAATTATCGGCGACAGCGTTGTGATCGGGCCCTTCTGCGTCGTCGGTCCGGACGTGACACTGGGCAGCGGCACGCATCTGAAAAGCCACGTCGTGATCATGGGTCGCACCTTGGTCGGCACGGACAACTGCTTCTGGCCAAATTCCGTGATCGGCGGCGATCCGCAGGACGTCAGTTGGCAGGATTCCGATACAGAAATCGTGATTGGCGACAACAACTGTTTTCGCGAAGGTGTCACCGTCAATCGAGGTGCCGAGAAAGAAGACGGAATCACCCGCATCGGCAACCACAACCTTTTTATGGCCAACAGCCATGTCGCTCACAATTGCCGGATCTTTAACAACGTGATTCTGGTCAACGGTGTTCTGCTTGGCGGACACGTCCATGTGCATGACGGTGCGATTGTCTCGGGCAATTCAGTCGTACATCACTTCTCAACGGTTGGCCGCCTGAGCTTCATCAGCGGTGGTTGTCGCGTGCCCCATGACATACCTCCGTTTATGCTGGCAGCAGGCAGCGATAATCCTGAACTGAAAACCATAAACATCGTGGGCATGCGACGCGCTGGGATTTCGAATTCCACCATCGAAGTCGTCAAAGAAGCATTTCGACTGCTGTATCGTCGTAATCGTCCCCTGAACGAAGTTCATCAATATTTTGATGAGACTCTGAATGGCGTGATTCCGATGGAACTTTCATTATTGCTGACGTTTATCGAAAATCAACGTGCAGGGAAACTGGGACGGGCGCGTGAAGCAGTTCGCCACAAAGCAGCCGCTGCCGAAACACAGACACACACTTCACAGGAACGCAAGGCCGCATGAATCGAGTTAAGCTGGCAGTCGTCGGTGTCGGAGCCCTCGGGCAGCATCACGCTCGAATTCTTTCCACCATGCCCGACGTACAGTTGGTGGGTGTCGTCGATTCCCGCGAACAGCAGGGTCGCGAGATTGCCGCGAGGCACGGCACGCGGTGGTTTGCGTCCCCGGATCAGGTCCTGTCACTTGTGCAGGGTGTCGTGGTTGCTGTGCCGACCCTTTATCACCAGGAAATCGGCCTGCCGTTTTTGGAAGCCGGAATTCCGGTGCTGATGGAAAAACCGCTCGCGCACAGTCTTCAGGCCGCACAGGCACTGCAACGCATGGCAGCGTTTCGCCGCACGATCCTGCAGGTCGGGCATGTTGAACGTTTCAATCCGGCGTTCGAACTGCTGCAGCAGAAAATCGATCGTCCGCTTTATATTCGCGCTCAGCGCGTCAGTCCTTACACGTTTCGATCGACGGATATCGGCGTAGTTCACGACCTGATGATTCATGACATCGATCTGGTGCTGGCCCTGACAGGCGATTCAATTACCAGTGTCGATGCGTTTGGTGCTGTGACGTTCGGGCCGCACGAAGACATGGCGGTGGCTCGCCTGAAGACATCGTCAGGAATTATCGCCGATATCACAGCCAGCCGCATGAGCCCCGTGGCTGATCGCACAATTCAGGTTTTTTCGACAAACGGCTGCGTCACTGCGGATCTCAATAAACGCACCGTCAGTTGCTGGCAGCCCGTCGCACCGCTGGCAGCGAACCCAGGTCTTGTGCATAACATCATCGCGGCAACCCCGGATCCACTGACCCTGAAAAACGAAGTGTTCACAAAGTGGATCACAAATGAAACGTTACAAGCCTCGAGCGTCGATGCGCTCACGGCCGAGCTGACGGATTTTGTGCGCTGTATCCGGACAAACGCCCGGCCTCGAGTTTCCGGCGAAGACGCTGTGACAGCTTTGGAAGTCGCCGACCGCGTGCTGGCTGGCATGGCGCAGTGGTCATGGCAGGATAAAGTGCCAAACATCGCCACGTCAAAAGCAGCGTAGAGTCTGTAGGCCGGACCAAGCGCAGCGCCGTTCCGGCAATTGCCAGACAC
>CAZFDW010000009.1:0-37856 GCA_964517865.1 uncultured Chitinophaga sp. | reverse complement strand
TTGAAAAGCCGGAAGACTACGCCGCGTTCATGCGTGTTGTGGAAGAAACGTGGGACATTGTGCCGCTGCCGATATATGCGATCGTGGCGATGCCCAATCGCTGGCATTTCGTCGTCCGGCCCGAGACCAGCGATCAGTTGAGTGAGTTTTTCCGTCGCCTCACTGTGATGCACACGATGCGTTGGCACGCTCACTACAAAACGGGTGGCACGGGGCATCTGTATCAGGGCCGCTTCAAATCGTTTCCGATTCAAACGGATGGGCACTTGCTGACGGTGATGCGGTACGTGGAGCGAAATCCAGTGCGTGGAAATCTCGTTGAGCTTGCGGAAGACTGGCAAGGGAGTTCTGCTTACGCTCGCTTCCAGCGTGCTGACGAACGCCGCAGGCTGGCGATTCCCAATGATCCACCGTTGCCGCGAAACTGGCGTTCCTGGGTGAATAAGGTTGAGACGGAGACCGAGTTGAACTCGCTTCGCCTCAGCGCCAAACGCGGCGTGCCGTTTGGCGGCGATCAGTGGATCAGAAGCAGTGCCGTTCGTCTTGGTCTCGAAACCACAACTCGGCCCAGAGGAAGACCAAAAAAGAGACCTGACCCCTTTTCCTTCGCGCTACGAAAATAGTGGAGCAATAATCTGCCCCGCGTTGATTTTATGTGGTCGGCTCAGACGGTCAGTCATCGTGCTTTCGGGATCGATTCCCAGAGCCGTGAAAATCGTGGCTCCCAGGTCAGCCGGATACCAGCCGCGAGTCGCCGGATACGCCGCCTGATCGTCACTGGCCCCGATCACCTGACCGCCGCGAACTCCAGCACCGGCGAAGACAGCGGAGAACACGCCGGACCAGTGATCTCGTCCGCCGCCGGGATTGATCTGCGGCGTACGACCAAATTCACCCACAGCGACGACCAGCGTCGTGTCGAGCAATCCGCGGTCGTCAAGATCTGTGAGCAGTGCCGACAGGCCCTGATCGAACGGCGGCAGCAGACGGTTCTTCAGTTGTCCGAAATTGTCGCCGTGCGTGTCCCAGTTATTCATCGTCCCCATATTCGCCTGAATGATGGGCATGCCCGCTTCGACAAGTCGTCGTGCCAGCAACAGAGATTGACCGAACGAATGGCGACCGTAGCGATCCCGGACTTCGGCAGGTTCGCGATTCATGTCGAACACATCGCGAAATCTTCCGGCAGCTCCCAGCAGTTGATGAGCCTTCTCCACCGATCGACTGAGCGACTGCGACGCCGATGGCGATTGAAGATCGCGATGCTGATCATCCAGTGCAGTCAGCAGGCTGCGTCGGTTTTGAATGCGTTGATCTGTCAGATCCTGCAGCAAAGTGAGCTCATCGATATTGAAATCAGCGGCGTTAGGATCTTTCGTGACGTGCCACGGATCGTACTGACTTCCCATAAAGCCACCGGTCTGTCCGGAAAATCCGTATCCATTATGAATGTAGGTCGGCAGCATCACGCCGGATGGCACGCCGTCTTCGCGCGGTCGAACAGCCTGCATGGTCGCTGAATAACACGGCCAGTCCGCGCGGCTGGCCATGTGCGTGGCTCCTGGCGGAACCTGATTCACACCCGTCAGCACAAAGTGCGTGGCATGTTCGTGACTTGGAAGGCTGTGAGTCATCGAACGCACGATCGCGAATTTGTCCGCAATCATCGCCAGCCGAGGCACATGCGGCCCGATCTGAACTCCGGGAGCGACCGTATCGATCGGCCGGAACTCACCCCGTACTTCAGCCGGCGCGTCGGGCTTCAGATCCCAAATGTCCTGATGCGACGGCGCGCCCGACAGAAACAGCAGGACGACACTCTTTGCCCGTCCAAACAACGCATTCGATTCCATCGCCGCGCTGGCTTTACGCCCTGTCGCAAGGTCTGCCAGTCCTAATCCGAGTGCTCCTGAAAAGCCAACCTGCAGAAATCGGTTACGGCTGATCACTGCCGATGAAAGGATCGGTCGAAGTTTGGACATGGCAAGTTCCAGGGCGGCGTCACAGGCGGCGGCGGGTGGGAAGGCGAGGAAATCAATCGCGGGGAAGGAAGCATACGTCCCGATTCGGAGGGTTCGCAAGGCGATTGCGGAAAAAGGAGCCGCGCGAACGAGGGGATTTCATGCGGGCTTTCGCTGGACGAGAAAGCTGCGTTCGCCGCGGGTGACGTAGATGGCGTCTTCGGTGAGGCGATCGCACAGCTCGATCAGGAATTCGATCAGCCGCTCAAATTCCGGTTCACTCCCGAAGGAGACTTCAAAGCGCTCCATCACGTCATGCACCAACTGGCCGTTCAGATCGACCCAGTAGCCTTTAACCGGTGTCGGCGACTGCGTGTACGCTCGATAGCGGTGCATCAGGAACTCATGCGTGGCCATGCGGGCTGTCTGAGTGCCGTGATAGTAGCGGGGATCGTCCAGCTTGTGAGATGGAATGTAGAAGACAGTAACCTTGCCCAGTTCGTAAACCTGTGACATCGGGAAACCATCCGATTTTTCGGAAGTCATGAGTGCGCAGTCATCGAAAAGCAGAGCGGGGATTTGAGGGGCACCGCGATCCTGAGTATGGTACGCAAAATCGTGGAATCTGTGATACAATCGGGGGGGGCGTATCCGCAACTGCCCAGGTGCTCTGCTCAGATAACAAATCAGGTTTGAATTTGTAGGCCGGACCAAGCGGAGCGCCGTTCCGGCACTTGCCAGCCCTGCCGGAACGGCGCTGCGCTTGGTCCGGCCTACCCCAAAATCAAGTCTTGACAATACACAAGCATGCAATGACTCGATTCAAACCGAAAACAGATTCTCACATGTGTTTCGCCGCGTACCTGGAACCATTTTCTGAGCACCCCGTTTTGCAACAACGTGTGTTGCTGGTGCTGGAACAACTTCCGTCAGAAGTTCAACGTGATTTTCTGGAAGATCATCGATTCGGCGTCACGATCGATAACTACGAGCCGGGAATTGGCTGGTCCTTCATCATGCCGACTCCCGGCCTTCCGGGGAACGGTAGCCGCTGCGTGGTTCTGCGTCCGAAGCTGGCGGCGGCTTCAGAACAGTTTGCCATGTACGTGATCGCGCACGAGTTTGCGCATGCCTTTCTGCGTAACGGCGGCTGGGGAGAAATTACTGATATCGAAGAAGCCGCCGACGCCATGGCCGCCTCATGGGGGTTTCATCGACCGAAACATCCGGGCTGGGCGGTGTAGTGCTACTCGACGATACGATGCGTCGGCACGGGGCGGCCGGGGCGAAAACTCTGCAAAGAAACGACGGTGTGGGTGAGCCCCAGCTCCGCGCTGGTGGCAGCGAGTTCTTCGCGGACAATCGTTTCGAGTTCAACCGGGTCGGTGGCGACTCGGGCATTGACCACCACGTTCGCGGTAGGCGTGCGTGAGTTGGATGCCAGCGACAGTTCCGGGCCGGTCGCGTTGCTGACAAGATTCGCGACGGCGTAACTGCCTTCGCAAAGTCCAATGACTTTTAAGTGTGCCGCTTCTGCACTCGACGTCAGCAGACGTCCATGCAGCCGAGCGATCAGGTCCATGAGAAACGTGTCGAGTTCAAATTCACTGGGGGATTGCACGACAACCTGACTGTTGAGCCAGCCGAGTTCTGCTTCACCTTCAGCGTAAACGTCGTAATCGACTTCCATCACGCGACGACCGAATTGCCCTCGTTGCTCCAGAGTTTCGATCAGGGTCGCAAAGCCGTCGCCGTTCCTGGCTGAGCAGCGAAGGACCGGTCGGCCGGGATATTCCGTTTCGATCAGCGACTGAAGTTCGGCGATGTCGGCAGTGGACAACTCATCAATGCGATTGATCACGATAAAGTCGGCTTCTTCGATCTGCTTGCGAAAGATGTAGTTGGCTTTGGGAGAAAACCCGCTGCTGCCGTCGCCACGCAGAATTCTGAGCCCATGGCTGGGTTTCAGGATGACGCCGTATGGAGCGATGTCGAGAGGCACGCCGTAAACTTCCGTCAGCGGGCGAATCACCGTGGCCACCAGATCCGTGCAGCTTCCGACCGGCTCCGCCAGAATAATTTCCGGCAGTTCGCCTTCACCCAGGTTCTCCACCGTAGCTGTCAGCGCATTGAAGTTGCAGCAAAAGCATGAGCCCGCAACTTCGCCCACATCAAAGCCCTGGGATCGCAGATTGTGCGTATCGACCAGATCGGTGGTCTGATCGTTGGTGACGATGCCGACTTTCTTTCCCTGCGACATATAATGCCGCGCAAGCCGCGAGATTGTGGATGTCTTGCCGGCACCAAGGAAACCACCCACCATGATATAAACGGGCTTCATAGAACTTTCTCTTCTCTTCAGTCCGGGGAGAGCTGCAATTCCGGGGGAGCGAATTTTAGCGAATCGTGTGCGGGATGTCACTAATGCGGTCAACGGCCCAGCGGTCGCCCCGGGAATGATCGCAAACTGATTGTAGGGTGCGTGAAGCGAAGCGCAACGCACCATCAGCGTGCATGATGCAACCGTGGTGTGTTGCGCTCTGCTTCACACACCCTACCGAGCGCGGCGAAGCCGCAAATCCGAAGTCCGAATGTCGAAATCCGAAAGAACTGCGGTCGAAAAAATGCGCAGTGGTTGAAAAGAAAGGATCTCAGCATCCACGCTTTCAATCCACCAGTTCCACGAGCACCGTGGTTTCTGAAATGACGGGATACGAGCCATCTTTCATCAGCGTTGCGCGGATTTTCAGGGGGTGTTCGGTCTGGGCTGAAGCGGATGGAATGATCGAGACTGTGAATTCGGAATGTGATACATCAGGGGCGAGATCCAGAGTTTTCGCAATGAACGGCGCGCTTTGAGAGTCCTGACCGCAGAGTTCCAGGGTGATGCGTTCTGTCAGCTTTTCCGATCGATCGATGTGGATCGGGATCGAAATTTCCGCGCCGGGTTTTGTCTGGAATTCGGTTTCACCAGCAGAGATTTTCAACAGGGCTCCGGTGGGCAGGAAGCCCATGCGAGTTTTCTGGTGACTCACAGAATACCGCACGTTGCCCTTTGGATCGGCGACCTTCGCGACGCCGTTGACGACCATCCTCGATGTGCGCGTGGTTTCCAGCCATTCGGGCAGATAAACGGGATACAGAATGCGATTGACACCCGGCGCGACGACCAGTTCTGGCCCGCTGATTCCCTGCACATGACGTCCCTGCATTGACGTCATTTCCAGCATGATCTCCGCGTCGAATCCAGCGTCGCGGGCAATCAGCACGGGTGCCGGAAAGGTCGAGCCACGCGGCCATTTGGTCACGTCGTCCTGACCTTCTGCATCTATCGAAAATGGCGGCTTCATGGTCGTCGCAACGAGGACGGGACCGGCTGTTCGCTGCACGGCCTTTTCGCTGATTGTCGCGGTTCCCATCACATCAACCAGGGCCGCCGAGGCCCCTGCATCGGCAGCCACCGTGAGTTCCACATTCAGCGCATTCTGGTTCGCGGCAACCTGCAGCTTTTCGGGCACGGTGACTCCGACCGGCAGGCCAGAGACTGCCACATCGATCGGCTCCGTAAATCCGCCGCGTCGCGTGACATTAATGGCGAGTGCTGCCTTGCCGTTGATCGGAGCGTTCAGAAGTTCAGGAACGCTCAATCGAAAATCCAGTACGGCAAGTTGAACCGACAGATAATACGTGGCCGCCCGTGTGCCGCTTTTCGAAGCGACATCGCTCACGCTGATGTGATAATCGCCATCCGCCGGCACAGGGAATTCGATTTCAGCGTCGGTCGAACCTGTGCGATCGTCACTCCGAGCCAACTGTTTTCCTTCGTGGTCGAAAATCGCCAAAGCTGCATCGACCTGCGATCCCGTCTTTTCGTGCGACACCTCAATGGCCCAGACCTCGCCTTTCTTTCCAGAAATCTGATAGCGGTCTTCGGCAAACCGCTGGTCCAGCACGCCGGTGACTCCGCTGGGAACGGTCAGCGAGGAAACGTTTTCAGCCTGCTGGGCGTTATCGCTGAGGTGCAGCAGAAATGGCGGACAGTCGCCGTGTTCCGTTGTGAGTTGGTAACGAAACGAAGTCGAATTCATGTCGCCGGAGAACGTCACGTCGCGCAGGACGGATTCGAGTTTTGCCTGACCCGTCGCGATGCCATAGCCCACAAATTCGATCGGGCGCGTTTCGCCGTGCCGTCCCACCGACGGAATCGCTGTGACAACTCGCGGACCCGGCGTGACGGTCAGTTGGTACATCAGCGCCCGGTCGCCGCGAAAGTCGAGATCGTAAATCGCCGCCGTGTAGGATTCGTTGGCGTTGGCCGAAAACGTCAGCACCGTATCGTCGCCTGCCGTGTCCGCCGCTTCGGCGATGATCCGACCCGCTTGATCGCGAATTTCAACAACCGCGTTGAGTTGTGAGCCGATGGATCGTGCAACCACGGAACACGTGATCGGCCCGGATTTCTTGGCTGTGAAACGATAGCGGTCGACTTCCCGAATGAGTTTGATCTGACCGGAAATGCAGACTGGCAGGAATTCGATCTGCTGGAGTGTGGATTCCGATTCTCCTTCCACGAGCCTTTCCGTTTCGACAACATTGGCCGTGTCATTGACCACCAGCCGTCCGACAGACGTCGCACCATTGGCGTTGGCGGCCTGCCACTTCACGATGCCCGGCGGGACATCGGCGGGGATAGTCAGTCGGGCTTTAGTTTCGCGCGGTAACGGCTCGGGAGATCGCCGGGCTTTTTTTCCGAACCAATAGGGCGGCTCGGGCACGATGACCGGACCCAGGGGACCGATGATCTCGAATTGAATGCGGCGATCATGCGCAAACAACTGCATATCCGGCGTCCAGTCGTAACCGCCCAGAATCACTTCGATCGTCTGACCGGCCTGGCCTCCGGGCGGGAACATGTATCCGATCGCCGGTGGATGCTGGGCAATCGCCGCCTGAGGAATGCTGATGAGCACAAGCGTTGCCAGAATTGTTGGTAGGTAATTTTTCATACGCTGCTGCCAGCACTATTCGTTCAGGTGTTGTTTGCGAGTCAGTAGTTTGCTGGCCACAAAGAGGCACACAATTCACAAAAAAAGGGAACAACTTGAGTAGTACTATCGCGTATTGATGTGTGCCACTGGCTCTGCCAGTGCTTCCCGCAAATGGCGTACGGGCAGGGCCAGTGGCACGCATCCTATCAATGAATGAGTGACAATGGACTAGATCAAATCGTGAATCACTTTGCCACCGTCAACAATTGGCACAGGTCGACCGAGAGGTCCGAGATAAGTTCGGTCAGGATCGATGCCCATCAGGACCGAAATCGTGCGCAGCAGATCGTTGACACTCACAGGATTCCCCGTCGGTGCCGTGGCATGTTTGTCGGTCGCTCCGATCACCTGACCAGGTTTCGTGCCGCCGCCGGCAAAGATGATCGTTTGGGCCATCGACCAGTGATCGCGTCCGGCCTGAGCATTGATCCGCGGCGTGCGGCCCATTTCGCCCATCATCACGACCAGTGTCTCATCCAGCAGTCCGCGTTGTTCCAGGTCTGTGACCAGGGCGCTGAACGCGCGATCGGCGTAGGGAATGAGGTCTGTTTTCAAACTGGGAAAACAGTTGAAGTGTACGTCCCACCCCGGTGCATCGACGCCCACAAAACGGCAGCCGCCTTCGACCAGTCGTCGCGCCAGCAAGGCACATTGCCCCAATTGCGTGCGACCATAGGCGTCTCTTACCGCATCCGGTTCGGCATGAATGTTGAACGCTTTTCTGGCGTCGTCCGATGTCACCAGACTGTACGCTTTTTCATAATAGGTCGACATGGCCTTACCCTGAGCCTGATTGCGTTCGCGTTCCAGCTGATCAATGCCGGACAGCAATTGCCTACGGAGGCTGAGTCGTTGATCCGTAAGATGTCCGGGCGGACGCAGGTCTTTGACTTCAAAGTCGGGCTGAGTGGGATCGGCTTCGATGACAAACGGCGCATGTTCGGCACCGTAAAATCCGGGGCCACCGGCCTGCATGGGATGCGGCAGATTGATGTAGGCTGGCAAGGCACCTCGCTGGCCCAGCGTCCGTGAAACGACGGATCCTATCGACGGAAAGTACTCGTTGTTGGGTATGGGATTGTCGCCGTCAGCGAAACTCGGCCGATGGCCTGTCATCACATAATGGTACCCCGTCGAATGTCCGTTATCGTTGTGACTGTGACTGCGGAGGATCGTGTACTTGTCCGCCATCTGCGCACACAACGGCAACTGATCCGTCACAAAGATATCGGGGACATTGGTGCTGATCGTGCCGAACGGTCCACGAATTTCCGGCGGAGCTTCCGGCTTCGGATCCCACATATCCTGATGAGGCGGACCACCTTCCAGAAACAGAAAGATGCATGACCTGGCTTTGGCGGCAATCGGACTTGCAGCCAGTGCCTGCAGCTCCAACAGGCGAGGCAACGTCAAGCCACCGATCAGACCGCACGCGCCAAGACGAAGAGCGTGCCGTCGCGAAGTGCCGTTGCAGTTCTGATACTGTCTGCCGAGCGATAATCGGAACATACGTCGTATCCTCAGGATCAATGATTGAACACAAACTCTTTGGAATTCAGGAGTGCCCACAGCACGTCTTCGGCTGCGGCGCGGTGATCGGATTCGCTGAATGCCGACAGCATCAGTTCTTTCTCGGTACTTGTCGGAAACCGCGACAGCGTGCTGAGATACAGTTCATCGATCAATTCAGCGGGTGACATCTGAGACGCGGCCAGTTTTCGAACGTGACCGTTCCGGTGTGAGATCTTTTCGAAAATCTCCGGAGCATTCAACAGGTGCAGCGCCTGAGCGATGCTGGGTTCATTGCTGCGTTCGCATTCACACACGGTCGCCCGCACGGGTCGCCCAAAGATGCGAAAGAAATAGGACGGCATGTGGTTGTCCCAGATCTGAATCGCCCGGTAACCCTTTGGCCAGCCGTTGAAATCTTCCGGCACACCGGTAGTTTGGGAAATCGCATCCAGCAGGACTTCTGCAGGTTGTGATTTCTGAATGAAGTGCGAAAAGTTCTGCTGGTCGTCGATGTTCGATGGGACCGAAATCGCACTCAACTGGTACAGATGTGAATTCAGCAGCGTCCGTGTGAAGGCTTTCAGGTCATACTTCACATCCCGCATATGACTGGCAAGGGCCTCCATCAGAGCAGGATTGGTGGCAGGATTTGTTTCGCGGATATCATCGATCGGCTCGATGAGGCCGCGGCCGAAATAGTGTGCCCACAGTCGATTGGCGATCGCTTTGGCGAAGAAGGGATTCTGATCCGCTGTCAGCCAGTCGGCGAGGACTCGGCGACGATCGGACATACGAGAAAAATCAGCCGGAGCAGCTCCCAGGGCACGTGTCGCCACGACCTCACCGCCTCGTGGATGCGGCAGATCATTGCCCCCAAATGAGACCAGGGCCTGTTCGCCGTTTGGCAGTTTTTTCAGTGTCAGGCCGGTAAAGAATCCGGCCAGACCAACATAGTCTGCCTGACTCCAGCGTTCCGACGGATGATGATGACATTGAGCACATTCGATGCGCACACCCAACAGCAACTGGCTGATGGATCGAGCGGCTTCATCCGGCTTGTTCAGAATCTTGTAGAAGGAACCCGGGCCTTCCGCTGACGTATTTCCCTGGACCGTCAGGAGGTCGGTGGCGAATTCGTCAAACGGGCGATTCTGTGCAAAGCCATTCCGCAGCCAGCGTTGCATCGCCACCGCCCCTTGCGGCGAAATGGTCAATTGATCGGCGCGCAGAATGTTCAGCCAGTTCATGGTCCAGTAGTCGATGTATTCGTCGCGGTCCAGTAGCTGATCGACCAGCCTGGATCGTTTGTCTGGCGACGTATCGTTCAGGAAGTGGCGGACATCATTCGCAGTTGGCAGCGTCCCGATGGTATCCAGCGACACGCGCCGCAGAAACGTGGCGTCATCGGACAGACTGCTGGGTTCGATGCCGAGGCGTTCGAGTTTATTCCAGGCCAAAGTGTCAACGAAGTTGATTTCCGGGGGCCGGGCAAACTTTACGCCTGGACGCGGCAGCGTAATGCGGCATGTGGCGACATGTCCCAGGTGTCGTACCAGAATGGCGGCTTCACCGGGAATCTCGCTGGCCTGGATCAAACCTCGGGAATCAACATCGGCGATGGACGCGGCGTTGGATACGAATTCTGTTTCGTTGGTGACGCAGCGACGATGTCCGGAAGCATCGATTGTGCTGACCTGAATCTGCTGAGTCTCACCGCCGAGTAAGATCTGCTGCGGCGGATCAATTTCAATACCCACAATTTCAGATGCGAGATCCTCGACCGCATCGAATCGGGCGCCTTCGGCAATCCACCGCAAGAGTCGTCGATCACGGTAACTACCAGGCTCGATCCGTTGACCGCCGCCGTGAGGTGTCCGTGCCGACGCCTTGAGAAACAGCAGACTGCTGGCGGGCGAAGCCGCCGAGATGCGTCGGCCGCGACCTTCGAGAACCAGTGCCTCGAAGTCCGCTTGCGCGTCGTAACCGAAAATGCTGAGCTTAAATCCGTTCTGACCTTCTGCTTTGCCATGACAGCCACCCGAATTGCAGCCGGCTTTTGTGAGGATCGGAATGATCTCGCGACGAAAGGAAATCGGCACCGGATTGTCCAGGCGGCTGACCGTGATGGGAATTGTCGTGCGTTGACCGTCTGACTGAATCAGGATTGTGCCCGCACCATTCGCAAGAGGGCTGATCAGACCACGCTCATCCACAACAGCAATACTCGGCGGATCAATTTGAATCGACACCTTGCGCGTGATATCGCGCGAACGTCCATTGGCATCGGCGACAAGTATCACGATTTGTTGCGTGGCTTCCGGGCGCTCCAGCGTCACCTCGGACGGACTCACCGTCAGCGTCCCGGCGTGCACGAATTCAGCGCTTCCGCAGAAGGCGAATAGCCAGACGACAGACAAATATGGTGAAGGCAGGCGAAGCACGATCAGTCCTTGAGGAAAGATCAATTGCAGAAAGTGTGGCAGGGACTGGAGTCTATCACAGGAGAGCACGCATCGACAACTCTCTTTCGCTGCCTGCGATGCATTCCTGCGATGAAACGGCATTGCAGTCTGTCATACAGTCTCTACAATTGAGCGGGTTAAGGGAAAAACAGTGGCCCATTCGAATAAGCACATTCGTGAAGCTATTGATTTCGCCGAGTCGCGGGGGTGGCGGTTTCAAAAATCCGGCCCTCGAGCGCATGTTTATGGTCAGCTGTTCTGTCCGAACGATTGCGGATGTATCAAGCGAGTCTTCAGCACTCCTCGCAACCCTCAACAGCATGCGAACTGGATCATTCGGGAAGTGAAAAAGTGTCCGCGAAGTTAGAAAGTAGACGGTGTGGCATGCGGTGTTTTTCATTCGAAGTCATCGTCAACGAGGAAATCAGCGAAGAGCTGACTGAGGCTTTGTTTGAGGCGGGATGCGACGATGCCGGCATTGGGTGCTCCGGCGGTGTGTGGTCTATGCACTTCGACCGCGAGGCCAGTTCACTGGTTCAGGCCTTTCGATCAGCCGCCCAGCAAGTCCGAAGCGTGGGGCTGTCAATCCGGCGGATGTCGATCGAGGGAGCTGATTTGGAGGCGGCTGTCCAGGAGACGGCCTGATCGCAGTCAGAATTACGCTCGAAGCCAAAGATGCGCGGCCAAGAACAGGCAGGCAGTGATGACTGCGCCAAGCAGGGTTCGACCGGCATCGAACAGACGAACGGAATCGTCCTGCAGCAATGTCCGACGAGACCGATTTGGAGACGGGTCGGAAGTGGAATGTTGCGTGATCATGGAGTCAACCAGGCACTGACGAGTGATTCAGCAGGTGGCCGAATATAAGAGAATTAGCGATTGTGCTGTTCTACGCTGCTCGATACCACTCCGCCGCCGCAGATTCCTGCGGGATGCGGAAAAAAAGGTAAACACAGCATTCGACCGGATTCTACGACGAGAATGACGCTGGAATCGCGTTATGATGCAGGGACGGTGTAATCTTGGCGCGGGCTTCGCCCGCAACCGAAACAAGTAAGCAGATTTCGCTGAAATCTGCTGTGCCGACTTCGGCGAAGTCGGCCTACATTTTGTCGGCCTCATCATGATGCGTTGCCTAAAATCTTCTCAGGAATATTCAACTCTCAATGTTTCAGAGCAGGATACTGGGGGGGGCTGATGACGCCCAGCGCGCCAGTTGATGCAGCAGTTGAATCGGACGATGACCAACGATGACGGACGGCAGCAAATCTCAGCAGCAGGATCAGCCTCGCGCGTTATCGCCGTTACAGGGTGAAGCGGAACCAGCCTTCGCGCCCCTCGACGTCGTGCCGCAGAAATCCGTCCTGCAGAATGTCGAGCAGCGCGGCAGTCAGCGACGAAGACGCAGGCCGCCGGCATGGGCGACCTGGGTCGCGAACTCATTGATCGCGGCAAAGCACTTCGTCCGCGAGAAACTGCCGGGCTCAATCCTGCGCCGCAAGCGTGAACTCGTTACGACAGCAGTGAGTTTTCTCATTCATCTGGTCGGTGCGTTACTGCTGACCTTGTGGTTACTGCCGCAGGAATCGCGTGACAGCGTGTTTGCGATCGTCAGTGGTCGCGTTGATGGAGACGAGCTCGAGGATCCGCTGGAAGTTGTCGAAATCGTGCAGCCGGAAAAAATCACAGACGTGAATATCGACAGCACCATGAAGCAAATGGTGTCCGAACTGGACAAGGGCACGCATCGTGACCGGTTTGTATCGCCACAGGATACGGAGCTGCGAATCCCGCTCGACGATCTCGTTCAGCTGGGCGACATTGCCGTACTGAAGGGCGATTTCGGCGGCCGTTCCGAATCCGGTCGCCGCGCCGCGGTTAAGAAATACGGCGGGACAGTGGAGAGCGAAAAATCAGTCAACCTCGGACTCACATGGCTGCAAAAGATTCAGCGTGCAGATGGTTCATGGAGTTTTGGTGATGTCGGCGATGCCGGGTCCCCCGGCAGTATGCAGACGACGGACGTGGGTGCGACCTCGCTGGCACTCCTGTGCATGCTGGGTGGTGGGCACACGCATGAGACGCCGGGGCCGTATAAAGAAACCGTCCTCAAGGGTCTGGCCTGGTTAATGCAGAGCGGCATTCGCTCGCCAGCCGGTGCCGACATGCGAGGAGCGCATCAGGGCAATTCAGGCATGTATGTGCAGGGCCTGGCTACGATCTGTCTCAGTGAAGCTGCCGCTCTGGAACCCAAAGATCGCGAACTGCGAAGGATTGCGCTCGAAGCCGTACGGTTCATAGAAAAAGCTCAGGGCAGCGACGGTGGCTGGAAATATGCGCCTCGCCAGGTTCCGGGAGACACCTCAGTCGTTGGATGGCAGGTGATGGCGCTTCAGAGCGCCAAGGCCGGAGGCATTTCGGTCAGTCCGAGTACATTCAGCGACGCGAAAATGTTTCTGAATTTTGTGCAGGCTGAAGACGGAGTGTACTACGGCTATGAGGCTCCGGAAAAAGGACGCCCAACAACGACGGCCGTCGGTCTGTTGTGCCGCATGTATATGGGCTGGAAACGGGAAAAACCGCAGTTACAGAAGGGCGTCGAGTTTCTGTCGAACCTTGGACCCAGCAACGAAGACATGTACTACAACTACTATGCAACGCAGGTACTGTATCATTGGGACGGTGAACTATGGAACAAGTGGAATGAGCAGATGCGTGAGCAGCTTGTCGCGACTCAGATCAAAGAAGGCCCTGGAGCCGGCAGTTGGGATCTCACCGACCCACACGCCCAACATGGCGGACGCATCTATCAGACGACGCTCAGTCTGTTGACGCTGGAAGTCTACTACCGCCACCTGCCGATCTACCGCCGCTTCGACGCCGACGAGACGAAAGCAAAGGCATCAGTGTCGGTCGCAAAACCGTAATGGGGTCTCACTCAGATTCAGCATCGCACCGTGTGTGAATCGTTCGGTGTCCGGTGCATGCGAAGACCATTTTTCTCATCAGGAGCATCAATTGACGATCGACGACGAGATTCGGAAACTCGCACGTACATACGCTGACACACTAAAGAAACAGATCGACAAACGTGTGCGAGAAATGGACTCCGACGACGACTCACATTTCCTGATTTACCAAGTTCTGGGCGTCGGCAATGAAGAAGGACGATTAATTGATGTCTACCAGAATAAGGGCCGATTTCTGTACAAATACGCGGGGTCATTTCTCGAGAACGCCGCCAAAGCGTGTTTCCGGCATAAGTTTCCTGCGTCCGGTAGTCTCCGTGTTCCGAATACACGAGGTCAGCGTCCCAGGACGTTTGAGATCGACTGCCAGGTGGACACCGATGCCCTGGAAATCAAATGGCGTGACGCAACTACGGATGGCGACCACATCACCAAAGAACACACTCGAATTCAGGCAATCGGTGACGCCGGATTTCGGCCGATTCGTGTGATGTTCTACTATCCCAATCGGACTCAAGCCATCCGGATACAGCAAACACTCGAAACCCTCTATGATGGTGTTGGCGGCGAGTACCACTTTGGAGACGCAGCTTGGAAATACGTGAAAACCAGAACCGGGATCAATCTTCATGGCATCCTTAAGAGAATTGCCGCCGAAAACACCAGCCACACCGCGCAATGACGTCTTGCTTGGAGACTGCAGGGATGTACTTGCCAATCTGCCGGACGAATTTGTTGACCTCGTGTATCTGGACCCCCCCTTTCTCACACAGAAAAAACACAAACTCACAAATCGTGAGCGCTCCAGGACTTTCTCGTTCGCTGACCTTTGGAGCTCTCATGATGAGTACGCGGAGTTTCTGTACGATCGAATCGTTCTGTGCAGGAACGCTCTAAAACCGACCGGGTCCTTATTTTTTCACTGCGACAAGAACGCCATACATATCGCTCGCGCGGTATTAGACGACGTATTTGGCAACGATTTCTTTCGTTCCGAAATCATTTGGACTTATCGCCGATGGTCAAACAGCAAGAATGGCCTCCTCGCCTCGCACCAGAATATTTTGTATTACTCGAAGACAAGTGAGTATGTCTTCAATTCGCTTTTCACTGATTACTCTCCCTCCACAAACGTGGACCAGATTCTCCAGCAGCGTGCCCGCGATGAGTTTGGAAAATCTGTGTATCGGCGCGACGATTCGGGCGCCGTTGTGTCGAATGGAGGCAAACGCGGGGTGCCGCTTGGCGATGTTTGGGACATCCCCTACTTGAACCCGAAAGCAAAAGAACGCGTTGGCTATCCAACACAAAAGCCAATATTACTCGTGGAGCGAATAATCCAGCTCAGCTCCAATCTGAACGATATCGTGTTGGATCCATTTTGTGGCAGCGGTACTACGCTGGTCGCCTCAAAATTACTCGACCGGCAGTTTATTGGCATCGATGTTTCGAGCGATGCCTGCGAACTCGCCAAGTCACGGCTTGCATCGCCGGTCAAGTCTGAGTCCGCATTGCTGGATAGTGGGCGCGATACCTACAACACTGCCGATGCGCAACTCCTGCAACTCTTGACTGGTTGTGACTACGTTCCTGTTCAACGGAACAATGGGATCGATGCAATTGTCAATTCTGCCGATTTGAAATCGATCGCCCTCGTTCGCATTCAAAGGGGACATGAAACTGTACCGGAGGCAGCCTCGTTTCTGGTGAAGGCATCACAGGACAAAAATGCTGCGTTGTTGATCGTCGTTAAGACTAAAGATGTGGCGACGCTGTTCGGGGATGACGAATTTTCATCGGATGTCTTGGTTGTCGATGCTGCAGGTCATGCAATTGATGTCGCACTTCGGAAAATGCAGCAACCCGGGCATGTCACGAATTAATTTGTTTGGGTGTGCCATTCGGCGACTTGAGTGCCATTGAATCAACGCGCGCTGTTGGGCCGCAGACAAGACGGTTTCTTTGACGGCGTGGTCCATTCAAGCTATCGTCCAGTCACGGGATGACAAAAGACTATGGCTCCGGTGGATCGAGTGACTCTCCGATGAAGAATCCTGATGTACCGATGGAGTCCATGCTCTCCGGATCGACACCTTCTCCATTCGCACTCAGCGAGCTGACGAACGCGCAGCGCAGCCATGTGCTGGTGGTTGCCTTCTTCGGCTGGTTGTTTGCCGGGCTTGAGATTGCATTGTTTGTGCTCATTCATCGTCCGGCGATGATCAGCCTGATGGACACAGCGGGCACGCGAGATGCGGTGATCAACGAGCAGTCGGTCACACAATGGTTCGCGTGGTACCAGGCCGCATTTCTGATCGGGGCTGCGTCGGGAGGCTGGGTCTTCGGCGTCATGGGCGATCGTCTGGGACGCACGCGCTCACTGGGGCTGAGCGTCCTGTGCTACTCGCTGTTTACAGGGGCCAGCTACTTTGCGAGATCTCCGGTTGAACTGCTGGTGCTGCGATTTTTCGCGTGTCACGGGATCGGCGGTACATGGCCCAATACGGTGGCACTGGTCGCTGAGGCCTGGCCTGCGGCATCGCGACCGTTCCTGGCAGGAATTCTGGGAACCGCCGCGAACGTGGGACAGGTCTCGATGGGACTGCTTGGACTGAGCTTTGCAGTGACGGCCGATGCGTGGCGTTGGACGTTTCTGGTCGGGGCCGCTCCGGCATTGATCGGCGTCTGGTGTCTGATTGGCGTTCCGGAATCGGTCCGCTGGCGCATGGCTCGGCAGAAGCCGACTCCTCAGGCGGGTGGTCCGCTTCGCGAACTCTTCCGACCTCCCCTTCGCCGTCGCACAATCATGGGCATTCTTCTGGGAGCGATTCCGGTGATCGGAACAGCCGCCAATGCGCAATGGATCGTACCATGGACTGACCAGGTTCAGGCCCAGCAGAAGGCCGTTCAGTCAGAAGTGAAACCGGTGGAGTCGGCAGGCCCGACGCAGGCCAGCGCCGCTCCTCGTCCCAAGGCCGACCCGAAATCCAAAGCCCGCACGATGGTGTCTCGTTCCGGAGGCGCGGTGATCGGCAGTCTGCTGGGAGGTCTGCTGGCGACGTGGCTTGGGCGACGGTTCGCCTATTTCCTGATCAGTCTGTTGTCGCTGTGCGTCAGCAGCTGGATCTTTGGCTGGCTGAATCCGCTGCATCCGTGGTTTCTTTGGGCGTCGTTTGCGCTGGGGCTGGTCGGAACGACTTACTTCGGTTGGCTGCCGCTCTATCTGCCCGAGCTCTTTCCGACGCGAGTGCGTGCGGCGGGAACGGGAATCTCGTTCAATACCGGGCGCGCGGTGGCAGCGGTTGTGGTGCTGGGAACCGGGCTGATCGTGCAATGGTCTGGGGGCAACTATGCCCGCATCGGCTGGTGGACCGGGATGATTTATGCGGCGGGGATGCTGATTATTCTCTTCGCTCCAAAAACGAACACGACCGGTCTGCAGGACTGACACGAAGGATTTCTACCATGCAGTATCGTTCGCTCGGCGCCACCGGGATTTCCGTTTCTGCTGTTTCGTTCGGGGCAGGTCCGGTATCGGGTCTGCTGACCGGAGACGCTGTCGAAACTCAGCGAGCCGTCGTGCAGCGAGCCGTCCAGTTGGGCATCAACTGGTTCGACACGGCTGCCGCCTATGGAAATGGTCAATCGGAACTCCGACTGGGTGCTGCGCTTTCCGGCATCCGTTCGGATCAACCGCTGCATGTGGCGACCAAGTTCCGCGTGCAGTTGACCACGCAGACCGACCTGCGACCATTGGTGGTCACATCGGTGAAGGAAAGTCTGTCGCGACTGAAGTTGCCGCGTGTGACCTTGCTGCAGATTCACAACTCGATCACGCAAAATCGCCTCGATCAGCCAACCTCGATCACTCCCGAGGACGTCCTGGGACCGCGCGGTCTCCTGGCGGGGATGCAGGAGGTCCGAGATGCGGGCTGGGTCGATCAGTTCGGACTGACCGGAATTGGGGATGCCGAGGCTTTATGCACGGTCATGCGTTCGCAGGAGTTCGCCACGATTCAGGCACCGGTGCATTTTCTCAATCCCAGCGCACTGCGAGAGACGCCGAGTACACTCTGTGATCCCGATTTCGGCGGGTTCCTGCGGACAGCTCACGAGCTGGGCATGGGGATCTTTGCGATTCGCGTGTTCGCTGCGGGAGCGTTGCTCGGGGCCGAGCCGTCGCCGCATACCTTCAAAACGCCATTCTTTCCGCTTGAACTTTATCGCCGGGATGAGGCTCGCGTGCGCCTGCTCACCGAGAATATTGGATCGCTGTCCAGAATCCGCGAGCATGCCTTGCGATATGTCGTATCACTTCCGGAGATCACATCAGCGATCATCGGCTTTGGACAGGTCAACCATGTCGAACAGGCCGCCCGGATCGCCGATGAGCATCGATTATCCAGCGAGGAACTCACGTCTCTCGATAAACTTCGAAACAGTTCGCTATACTCCACACGGTCATGATTGAGAGAATTGGCGAGCGGCATGCGTCAGCTTGCCGGTACAACAACGAGGTACCGGCAAGTTGATGCATGCCGCTCGCCGGAATCATTTCTGGCCGCGCGATGTATAGGATCTGCGACGGTGTTGCTTCCTGAATCTCAGTTCGACCCATTTGCCAAATCATTGATCACCGGAGATACAACATGGCATCAAACTCAATTCGATGGCTCTGCTGGACGGCTGTTTTTTTTCTGCACCTGCAGTCGGCAGCGGCAGATAACTGGCCGCAGTGGCGAGGGAATCATGGAGACGGCACAAGCGACGAGAAAGGTTTGCCGACGAAATGGACTTCCACAGAAAACGTTGCCTGGAAAGTCGCCCTGCCGGAACCCGGGAATTCAACGCCCGTTGTCTGGGACGATCGAGTCTACGTGACTCAGCCAGTCGTCGCTCAGAATCGTCGCACGCTGATGTGCTTTCATCGCAGCGATGGTCGGTTGCTCTGGCAGGCGGAAACGGAATGGAAAGAGGCTGATCCGACGCATGCCACGAATCCCGTGTGTTCGTCATCGCCCGTGACCGACGGTGAAAGAGTCATTGCCTGGTTCGGCTCAGCCGGTTTGTTCTGTTACGACATGGAAGGCCATGAACTGTGGAAACGTGATCTGGGAATTCAGAAACACATCTGGGGCTATGGTTCGTCGCCCGTGATTCACGGTGACTTGTGCTACCTGAATTTCGGTCCCGGCGAGCGATCGTTTCTGATAGCCGTGAATAAGAAGACCGGCGAGACAGTCTGGCAGCATGACGAACCGATCAACACGCAGGGAACCAGCGAAGCAAAGTTTTCCGGCGCGGATTATTACGGTTCCTGGAGCACTCCGGTCCTGCGGCAAATCGGAGAACGCGATCAGCTGATTATGAGTTTCCCGTTTCGGGTGTGTGGTCTGGACCCGTTGACGGGCAAGGAGTTGTGGACCAGCTCAGGCATTAACGCACTGGCTTACACGTCACCCCTGATTGCCGACGACATCGTTGTCGCGATGGGAGGCTACAACGGAATGTCAATCGGAGTTCAGGTCAAAGGCGACGGAGATATCACGGAATCAAACCGGCTCTGGCGTCATCCGAAGACCAAACAGCGAATCGGGTCCGGCGTGATTCACGATGGCTATCTGTTTATCCATAACGACCCTGGAATTGCCGAATGCTTTGAACTGAAGACCGGGAAAACCGTTTGGGAAGAGCGGCTTTCCGGACCGGGTACCACGGGAACGAACTGGTCGTCCGTCATGATCGCGGATGGTCACTGCTACACGATGACACAGGGCGGTGATTGTTTCGTCTTTCGAGCCGGCCCGCAGTTTGAACTGGTATCAACGAACTCACTTGGAGAAGCGTCAAATTCCTCCGTGGCTGCCAGCAACGGCCAGCTTTTCCTGCGCATGCATCAGCACCTGTGGTGCATCGGAAAGCCTTGATGAGATTCACGATGACAGTTTTTCGTACCGCAATGGCGATGACGATTTTGTTTGCGATCGCATGGTCGAACGACGGGGCGGCTCAGGTGCTGGATAAACAGGCGCAACTTGAGGCGCAGACTTTTTGGGACAACCGCGACTGGGACTGGTATGCCGCACAGATTCCGTTCTTTGAATGTCCTGACGCGGACATCACAACGACGTACTACTACCGCTGGGAGCTGCTGACGAAGCATCTGACTTATGGTTCGCCCAACAGCGGTTACTCGTTTACGGAGTTCATCGATCGGCCGTTCTGGTCGGGTGCCTATGGGGCGATCAGTTGTCCGGCGGGACACCAGCTTTATGAAGCTCGGTGGTTGCGACAGCCGAGAATTGTTCGGGACTATTTGAAGTATTGGTTCCGCACGCCGGGGGCTCAGCCGAGGAATTATTCGACGTGGCTGGCGGATTCGGCGTGGGCGGTGAATCAGGTGCATCGCGATGATGCGTCGGCGATCGATCTGCTGCCGGATCTGGTCAGAAACTACGAAGGCTGGGAGCAGCGTCACTTCGTTCCCGAGGTCGGGCTCTTCTGGCAGACCGGTCATGACGACGGCATGGAATTCAACATCAACAGCCGCCAGACACAGGACATCCTGCGCGGGGCTCCGAGCTACCGGCCGTCATTCAACGCTTACATGTGGGCTGATGCGGTCGCGATTGCGAAGCTCGCTCGGCTGGCAGGGCAGGGCGATCTTTCAGAACAGTTTGCAAAGAAAGCCGAGTCGCTCAAAGCAAAGATGCTGCAATTGCTGTGGGACGATCAGCGAAAATTCTTCTTCCCGGTTTACAAGAACGACGAAGAGCGTGACGGCCACAAGATTAAGGCTCTGACGAAAACTTATGAGGACGGCGAGTTCGCCGGGGATGCCCACGGCCGTGAGTTGATTGGCTACGTGCCGTGGCAGTTCAACATGATTGATCGGGGGAAAAAACACGACGCTGCCTGGCCGAAACTGATGCACCGCGACGGTTTTTATGCGGACTTCGGGCCATCGACCGTCGAACGGAACGATCCGATGTTCCTGCTCAGGAACTCCTGCTGCTGGTGGAGTGGTCAGTCGTGGCCGTATGCGACGACTCAGACGCTGAAGGCCGTGGCAAATGTCGTGCAGCGCGACGGTGACTCGGGAGCGAAATCGCTGCCGACAAAGGCCGACTACATCAAATTGCTGCAGATTTACGCTCGATCACACCGCAAGGATGGCAGGCCGTATCTCGCCGAAGCGCTGCATCCGGACACAGGTTCGTTCGAAGGCCATGACGGCTACAACCACTCGGAACACTATTGTCATTCGGGCTTCTGCGACCTTGTGATCACGGGTTTAGTTGGCCTGACTCCGCATGATGACGACAGTCTGGAAGTGAATCCGCTCGCGCCGGCCGATTGGGATTACTTCGCGCTCGATGATGTGCCATATCGCGGTCACCTGATCAGCGTGGTCTGGGACAAGACCGGGGAGCGATACAACTTTGGCGCTGGGCTGCATGTGCTGGTGGATGGCAAGCCGGCTGCGAAGTCGCTGACGCTCCGTAGCTTGACTCTCCGAGTCGAGTTGCTTCCAGAACGGCTCGACTTAGAGAGTCAAGCTACGACAGCGACGAACTTTGCGGTCAACAACGACGGCGATTACTACCCTCGGGTGACTGCGTCGTACGTGTGCCCTGCGACGTCCGCCAGCAAGTTGAACGATGGCAATTATTGGTACGTGCCGCATCCGCCGAATCGCTGGACGTGCGAAGGATCACCGAACGAGCAGGATTCGGTGATCATCGATTTTGGCACGCCCCGTACGCTTCATACCGTGAAGCTTTATCCACTGGATGACAATCAAGAGAAGGACTCAGTCGTGCGTGCTCCGCAGCGAATCGAACTGGACGCATGGATCGACAATACATGGCGTTCAATTAAATCCCGGGACGGTGTGCTCGACAGTCCGGCTGGTCACCGTGCCAACGTCGTGAGTTTTGATCCGCTCGAAACCACGAAACTTCGAGTCACGCTGCATCATCCGGCGGAAGGAAAATCGGGACTCACGGAGATCGAAGCCTGGGGCGATGCAAAGCTTCCGTTGTCACCCGTTGCACCACCGGCAGGTAATCTCGCATGGAACCCGAAGCCGGACGGTTTTCCCAAAGCATCGGCCTCATATTCAGATCGTTTCGGCGGTAAGCCGGCGAGTGCCATTGACGGCAGGACGGTCTTTCTGCCGACGCCGATGAATCGCTGGACCAGCTACGAATCGCCGACGGAGACCGACTGGCTGGAGATTGACTTCGGTCGTGATGTCGAGTTTCGTCGAGTCGAACTGGCGATCTACGACGACCGAGGCGGCGTGCAGCCTCCAACCTCGTATGTGATCCAGCACTGGAGGGGCACCGAGTGGCATGACGTCAACAATACGAAGAAGTCGCCCGAACAACCACTCGGCAGCCAATGGAACGAAGCCCGTTTCGAGCCTGTGACATCCTCGAAAGTCCGCATTGTGTTCAGGCATCGCGGACAGGCGCGCAGCGGAGTTTCGGAAGTGTTGATCTGGAACGATTGATGTTGCCGGAAAATGTCGTACCCTTCTTTCATTTGACGGTCTCATTTTGTTCGTAGTCCCGCCTTCAGGCGGTAATTCAGCCTGCCATGAGCAGGCAACCCATTCTCCGGCTAAAGCCGGGACTACAAGCAAATCCGGGACAGTCGAACTTTAGATGTCGCCCTCTAACTCCTCCTGCCGGAACGAGTCCCATGAAACATCTCGCCCCACTTGTCATCGCTTTCGCTCTCCTGTCCGGAGCTCAGGCTCAGGATGTCAAAAGCAACATTCCCTACGCTGAACCCGCACACGAGCGGCAGGTGCTGGATGTTTATGCGTCGCCGGATGCGAAAAACCTGCCCGTAGTGTTCTGGATTCACGGCGGTGGCTGGCAGGCTGGTGACAAGACCAGTGTCCAGTTGAAGCCGAAGGCCTTCGTCGATAAGGGATTCGTCTTCGTCTCCACCAACTACCGACTGCTGCCAGACGTCGAGATGGAGACGATTTTTCGCGACATCGCCAAATCCATGCACTGGGTGCATGATCACATCGCTGAGTACGGCGGCGATCCGAACCGAATCCTCGTCATGGGCCATTCTGCCGGCGCGCAACTCGCCGCACTGATCTGCATTGATGAGCGATACCTCAAAGCGGAGGGCCTGTCTCTGGCCAGTATCAAAGGCTGCGTACCTGTCGATGGCGACACCTATGACGTGCCAGCGATTATCGAGACTGCAGAAACGCGTCGCCGAGTCCATCATCAGCCGCAGGCGAAGTTTGGACACCGTGAGAAGTTCGGCAACGATCCTGCGAAGCATCTTGATTACTCAGCCGTGACACATGTGGCGAAAGGCAAGGGCATCCCGCCGTTCCTGATCCTGTATGTCGCCGATCACCCGGACACAAATGCCCAGGCCCAGCGTCTGGGTGCCGTGCTGAATGATGCCGGAATCTCAGCTACGCTCTTCGGAGCCAAAGAGACGACTCATACGCGAATCAACGAAAACCTCGGCCTGCCCGACGATCCGGCCACAATCGCCTTGTTTCAATTTCTCGATGCCGCATTGAATCAGTAATCGTTAGCCGCTGGACAAGCGACACTTATATGGAGTGCGGTGACTTGTCGCCGCTTTCCTTTTTGTAGCGACGTTCTTTGAAACCGAATATTGGCATACCAAAGCAGGCACGATTTGGCTTTCAGTGAGAGTTCATCACAATTGCGAGCACTCAAGGCTGAGCCAGAATGTTTGAAAAAGAAAGCGATGACCAGTCATCGCACTCCAAATGACTGACAAGGACGAGAACCCATGAAACGAATGCCTCAGATCATCACTGCAGTGCTCATGGCCAATCTGTGGCTGGTGGCGGTTTCCGTCGCCGACGAATCGAATTCAGTCAGGGTTTTCATCCTTGCCGGCCAGTCCAACATGGAAGGAAAGGCACCGAATGCGTTGCTCGAGCACCAGGCAACCGACGCCGGGACAAAAGACCTGTTTGCGCATTTAAGGAAGGACGACCAGTGGATTGTCCGCGACGACGTGTTCGTCAAGTTTCTGGAGCGAAAGGGAGGGCTGACGATTGGTTATGGTTCTCCCGATCGCACAGGGGTTGAATTGGAATTCGGCACGGCCATGGGAGACCACTTTGACGCTCCCGTGCTGCTGATCAAAACAGCATGGGGCGGCCACTCACTGTTCAAGTTGTTCCGCTCGCCCTCGGCTGGATTTCCCGCCGCAGAAGTTCTTCAGCAGGAACTGGAACAGGCTCAGGAACGTGTTCGCAGGGAGAATGAGAAGAACAAAAAGGACGACCCGCTGCCGACGATGGATGATATCAAAGCACCGTACGGCTCATCGTATCGCGACATGCTGGCCGAGGTCAGGGATGTGTCGGAAAACTACACGACTCTGTTTCCTGCGCTGACGGGAAAGAAGTTTGAGTTGGCTGGTTTCGTCTGGTTCCAGGGCTGGAACGATCAGTACGGAGCCGAGCATGAGTATGCGTCCAACATGGAGCATTTTATCAACGACGTTCGCAAAGATTTGAAAGCCCCGAGGCTGCCTTTTGTTATCGGGCTGATGGGGCAGAATGGGTCGAAGCCGGCCGAGGGAGCGATGCTGACGATTCAAAAGGCGCAGCTGGCCATGAACGACATCCCTGAGTTCAGGGGCAACGTCCGCGCGATACGCACTGACGTCCTTGTCGATAAGGCCGCCGAGGAACTGTACCCGCACTGGAAAGAACGCTTTGAAGAGTGGAAACTCACCGGCGGCGACCATCCGTACCACTACCTCGGCAGCGCGATCTGGTTCAATCGCATCGGGCGGGCAATGGGTGATGCGATGCTTGAATTGTTTGCCGAATAAGTTGCGGGATCGGCATGCGTCCCCAAGGCGCTCGTCGATAGGTCGGCAATTCCAATAATCCCGGGCCAGCGGCCCCAAAATCTAAGCAAGCACGTCCTTCACAACCATGCCTTCCACATCCGTCAGGCGGCGTTCCAGCCCGTTGTAATAGAATGTCAGTCGTTCGTGGTCGAGTCCCAGCAGGTGCAGGATGGTGGCGTGGAAGTCGTGGACGTTGACGATGTTCTCGACGGCTTTGTAGCCGAAATCATCCGTGGCACCGTAGCTGAACGGAGCTTTGACTCCGGCACCGGCCATCCAGCAGGTGAAGCCGTCCGGATTGTGATCTCGTCCGCTGGCACCTTTTTGAAACGTCGGCATGCGGCCGAATTCCGTACACCAGACGACGAGCGTGTCTTTTAACAGTCCACGTTGTTTGAGATCTGTGATCAGGGCTGCGGTGGGCTGATCGAGCACCGGGCCGTGGATGCTGTATTGATCGGCCAGCACTTTGTGACCATCCCAATTGCTGACGCCTTCCCCGCCGGTCTGATACGCGCCGTTGAACAATTGGACGAAGCGCACGCCCTGCTCCAGCAAGCGCCGCGCGAGGATGCAGTTTTTCGCGTAGGCAGCCTTCAGCGTATTCTGTGCATCGTCGGCACCGTACATAGCAAGCGTCGATGCGGATTCGGTGGAGAGATCCCGCACTTCCGGAATGCTGAGCTGCATTTTCGCGGCCAGTTCATAGCTGGAAATGCGTGCTGCCAGCTCCGTGTCGCCGGGGAAGCGTTCGAGGTGACGATCGTTCAGCCGTTTTAAGAAATCACGGGTCTCCGCGTCAGCAGATTCGGAAATGGATTCTGGTCGCGCGAGATTACGAATGGGCAGGGACGTGTTGAAGTCTGTGCCCTGATAAGCGGCGGGCAGGAATCCCGGCCCCCAGTTGTTCACGGAATTCTGCGGCGTGCCGCGCGGATCGGGAATCGCCACATACGCTGGCAGGTTCTCGTTCTCCGTGCCGAGTGCATACGTCGTCCAGGCTCCGGTGCTGGGGAAACCGTCCAGGGTAAATCCCGTGGACATGTAGTTTTCACCTGGCCCGTGTGTGTTCGTCTTCCCCTTGATCGAATGCAGAAAACACATGTCATCCACCAGCGCACCGAGATGCGGGACGAGGTCAGAGATCATCTTGCCGCATTCGCCGCGTGGCTGAAACTTCCAGGGGCTTTGAGTCACATTGCCCTGTTCGCCCTGAAACGTAATCAACTTGTCAGCGCCCGGCAACGGCTGACCATGGCGTGCGATCAGTTCCGGCTTGTAGTCAAACGTGTCGAGATGACTGCAGGCGCCCGAACAGAAAATGACGACCACGCGCTTCGCTGCGGCGGGGAAATGCGAAGATCGTGAGGCGAACGGATGAGACGGTTTGATGTCCGGTCGAATGGGGCTCTGACCACCGACGGTGCCGGGCTTTGCGTCATCTGCCGTCAGCAATCCCTGCTCGGCCAGCATCATTGCCAGCGCAATGCTGCTGAGCCCGGTACCCGTGTTGTTGAGGAAGCCCCGGCGGTTGAGCAGGTGGTGGCCGGTGAAGGGATTGTGTGGAGTCATGAGTTATAGGCTCTCGGAATCCGATCCCGTCGGCGGAGCGACCGGGTGTACGGTACACCCGTCGCTCCGCCGACGGGAATGTGTCAGATCTCACGTGTGTAATGCAGGTAAGTGCCGGCGTTCAGCTTCGCCTTCTTCGGGTTTTTCGCAATGTAATCACGAAGAAATCCAAACTGTTCCTCGCTGCGAACCAGGTGATCGAACTGATCCGTTTGCCAGAACTGGCCAAAGCGTTCGCCCGTCGACGGAGCGACGGGTGTACCGTACACCTGCCGCTCCGTCGGCAGGCGACTTCTGAGTATCCTGCGAATCTTCGTTGCCGTAAAGTGCTTCCACGAGGTGCATTGAGAGAACATCGCTTTCTGGCTGCGAAACGCGGCCAGAAAATGGACGTGATTTGGCATAATGATCGCGTCAGTCAGGACAGTTCTCTCGCCTTCGAAATGCAGGAGACTGTCCAGAACGACCTGAGAGAACTCCGGTTTCTGCAACAGGCATGTGCCAGCAGCTTCATCCAGCCGACGGTCCCACGCAAAGAACAGTGACCAGCGGATTCGGCCTCGCTGATCTGGAGGGAGTCTTTTAAGTGCTCCTTTCCAATCTGAAGCCGGGTCAATCGCGAAGTCTCTCAGCATCGTGTCGCGCTGCAATTGCCATTCAGCAATTGCTGGAGCGGGAAGTGAATCGGCCAATCGCCATGTGATGAAAGTAATGGTGGCCGCTTGAGTCCAATGCGGAAGGTGCTTCCAGACGATCGTAAAGTCTTCATCGCGTTCGAAGAACCGCAGGTCGTCGATGGAGAATTCTTCGTTCATGCCGGATTCGTTTGCCGAGTGGGGAATGTCCCGTCGGCGGAGCGACGGGTGTACGGTACACCCGTCGCTCCGCCGACGGGAATGTGGTGCGTGAACTATGAGTTTATCTTCAGACATCACTGTTAACAAAAATGGCTCAGAGAACTTTGCGTTGATGAATGGGTGAGAAATGTCCCGTCGGCGGAGCGACGGGTCTACGGCAGAAACACAAATTCATTGCTGTTTAACATTGCGCGGCAAAATGCGGGAAGGCCCAGTTCCGCAACAAAATCCCGGGATGCAGATAACTCTAAGGCATCCGGTTCGCGACCGCAGCACAGCCAATACGCCCGTGCAATCTGCCTGCTGTGATCATCGCCACAATCGCGTTTCAGTCGTTCGGAAAACAATTGAGCCTGCTGCAGCATGAACGGGCTGTTGAATAAGTTCAGTGCCTGGAGCGGAGTTGTCGAACGGCTGCGTTTGGGGACGGAGGTTGCGGCGTCGGGGCAGTCGAATACGCCGAAGACGGATTCTTTTTCCAGCCTCACTTTGGTCATGTAAATCATGCGCCGCCAGTCTTCCGGGCCGTACGTTTTCTTTGGAAAGTAGTGTCGTACGTTTTCCAGTTCCACTTCGAAGCCGCTGAAGCCGGGGCCGTACATGCGATCGTCGAGGACACCTGTCACCGCGAGAATGCTGTCGCGGATGGGTTCGGCCTCGAGACGCCGCGGCGGAAATCTCCACCACCACTGCGTATCGGCGTCTGCCTGGAGAGCGTCTTCACGCGGCTGGCTGCTCTGTTGATACGTGGCAGAATTCAGGATCAGCCGATGCACATGCTTGAGCGACCAGTTGTGTTCCATGAGTTCCCGCGCGAGCCAGTCGAGAAGTTCCGGATGAGTCGGCGGCACTCCGGCCTTTCCGAAGTCACTGGGAGTCGCCACCAGTCCTTTGCCGAAATGAAACTGCCAGAGTCGATTCACAATCACCCGCGCGGTCAACGGGTTGTCCTTCGAGGCCATCCACTCGGCCAGCGCCAGGCGACGCTGCTGTTCCGGCGAGGCTTCTGAAATCGCTAGTTTTCCCAGTGCGGCGACGGTACCGGGTTCCACCTGTTCGCGTTGGGCGAGGGGCTCACCACGGAACAGGCGATACGTTGGCCCCGGCTGCTGAAAAGTTCCGGCGTAGACAGTGGCAGAGGCCTGCAGTTGAGATTTCCGCTGTTCACTTTGCTGAAGTTCTTTCAGCATCTGACGACCCTGTTCGGCCTCGGCGCTCGGGAACTTCGCAAAGTCATACTCCGGTTCCACGGAACCTGCGCCGGTGAATGGAAGGCGATCGGCCGATGAAGCCACTGGCTGCCACTGACCGGGCTCAACGGCGACCTCAATCACGTACTGCGTGGCGACGCGATCGCCGAACCGGCCTTCGCGATCCCGTGCCCAGACGATGCGATCGACAGACGCCACTTCCGGCAGCTCGATCTGAATCCACCCTTGTTCCGGTTCATTGGAAATCCAGCTGTGGGAATTCCCAAATCGACCGTCGTGAATGTGTTCCAGCCTGTGAATCTCATACCCCGGCAGCGCGCTGGAGCAGGTTGCTTTGGCACCCGTCGATGCCAGAGCGACGTTCGTGGTGCCGCTGAAAATTTCGAGTTCATCAATGCAGGGTTGTGAAGCGTTCGTTTGCTGGATCGTGAAGCGGACAAACTTTGCTGCCGTCGGTTCAAAAAGTTCCTCATTGCCCCGAGCGTTCACGGGCGGTCGGCTGGGACCCGCATCCTTCACAAAAGGCCTGAGTTGATCTCGCAGCTGAACCAGGTGTTGATCGATCTCCGCGATTTCCTGCTGTTGCCGTTCGGTCAGCGGCAGCGCCCGGTCGCCGTGCTGAATCCCGGCGAAGATGGCCTGCAGTGAGTAGTAATCGGTTTGGCGGATCGGGTCGAACTTATGATTATGACAGCGCGCACAGCCCAGAGTCAGCCCTATGAAGGCGGTCCCGGTGGTGTTGATCATATCATCGAGTTCGTTCTGTCGCTGCATGAGCGTCAGGTTGATGTCCGGACTTTTGACGAGATCGTATGGCCCGGCGACAAGGTACGCGGTGGCTTCCGGAGTGCCGACAGCATCTCCCGCAATCTGCTCCTTCAAAAACTGATCGTAAGGTTTGTCATCATTGAGTGACCGAATCACGTAGTCGCGATACGGCCATGCGTTTGGACGTTCGCGGTTGGTTTCGTAGCCGTTTGTTTCCGCGAACCGCACGAGGTCCAGCCAGTAACGAGACCACCGTTCGCCGTAGTGCGGACTGTCCAGGATTTTTTCCACAAGCCGCTGAACCGCCTGCGGATCAAGATCGGCGAGAAAGGCCTGAACATCTTCCGGAGTCGGCGGCAGTCCGAGCATGTCGAGGTAGATTCGTCGAATCAGTTCGGCTCTGGTGGCCTGCGGATTCGGTGTCAGGGAATGTGCATGCAGCTTCTGCAGAACAAATGCGTCGATCTCGTTCGCGATCCACGGATGTTCGATTGCCTGCGGTTGCACGTTCCCAATCGGCTGAAACGACCAATGATCTGACGTGGTCGCTTTGTCATCCTCTGCACCATCCGGCCCCGGCCATCTCGCACCCTGATCAATCCATACCTGCAGCAGTTGAATTTCGTCTGTTGACAGCCTGTTTGCTTCATCCGGAGGCATCCGTTTGCCGGCTTCCGCGCCGCGGACCAGTTGCATCAAATGACTCTTCTCGCCATCTCCCGCGACAATAGCTGGCTCCCCTGAATCCCCGCCACGCAGCATCGCCGCTCGACGATCCAGCCGTAGATGACTTTCCTGCGTGTCGGGGCCGTGGCAGTCGAAACATTTCGATGCAAGGAGTGGCTTGATCTGAGTTCCGAAATCGATGTCATCAACAGCATCAACGCTCGTGGGCGCGACAAGCGACAGGACCAGGCTCAGAAGTAGTCGAATGGTTTTCATAGGATCTGGGTGGGGAGCGTCAGCAGGAAGGATCGAAGAGACTGTATTGTGCCGTCAACAACCCTGTTGCGTCCAGTGCCCGCCCTGAATGCAGCGGCGGTGGCAGCTGTGTTGAGCAACTTGAGTGTTTTCGTCTGCATCCGCGTCCATGAATTTCGTGTAGATTCAGTCACAACCGATTCGATTTACGCGGATTACCTGACCGAAACACTGGCCGGGCAAATCTGAATTCAGGGGCGGCATGGGCTCAGATCCATTCACTGAAAATCCGAAAATTCAGTGGATTGCATAAGACCCGTGTCGCCAGCAGATTCCTCGCCCCGTGCCAAATCGGCAAAAGTGGCCGGAGTTCCTATACGCTACAGCATATGGGCTGGAGACTCCGCACTCCAGTGAAGCTGAAGCCGCTCATTTCCATGCAGCAGATATCTATTCATCCGCAAAACACAATTCAGCGATGCCTGCTGGCAGTCGTGGCGGTCGCCATGCTGCCGACGTTGTGTGTGGCTCAGGATGGTTGGTTGTATGCGTGGCGGAATCAGCCGTCGGGTGAGTTTGCACCGGACTATCGAAAAGTTGATCCGTTTCAGCCGATGTTTTCGGATGCGGATCTTGAATCGCAGGCAGCTCGCAAGACTCCGTCATTCCTGACACATTTTACCTCGAACGTGAAAACGTCGGCCCTCCGCGATGCAGATACTGTCGCAGTTCCTGATGCACCAGAGTTTGATACGATCGCAGATACTGATGCGGCTGACTACGAACCTGATTCGGCGATGCCTTCTGCGCCACAGTCCGTAAATGGTTCAGCAGGCTACTCGCAGCTGGGTGAGCTGATGCCGCAGATTGAGGCTGACCTGCCGATCACGCCGCAGCAGGTTTTCTCGAACTCGCCGGCTCAATGCAACAACTGCTGTGGCTGGCAGGTGCTTCCCCAGGGGCTGATGTACAAGTCTTACATTGCGGGTGAAAAAGAGCCAAGAATGCAGTTCATTCAGTTGCACGATACGCGGAGCAATCAACGAGTGTGGGATGCCGTGCTGGGTGGGCGTGTCGGACTGTTGCGGCATGGGACCTGTGGCTCGGTGAACCCACAGGGATTTCAGCTTGACATCGAAGGTGCGGTGTTCGCCCGCGTGCTGCCTGACGAACGCAGTGCGATGTTGGTAGGTTCTGACTACCGAGCGGGTTTGCTGGGTACAAATCGGTTCGGTGGAACGGCTGTGAAGTACGGTTACTATCACATCAGCTCTCACATCGGCGATGAGTTCCTGGTGGCAAATCCCACCTTGAGTCCCATCAACTATGTTCGCGACTCGGTGATTGCCGGTGTGACGCAGGACCTGAAATACTCAACGCAGGTTTACGGCGAAATCGCATACGCACTCGGCGTCGAAGGTGGCGCGAAGCCGCTCGAGTTTCAGTTCGGGACTCAGTATCTGCCTGTCGCAAAGTCCAGCCTCCGAGGTGCTCCGTACGTTGCTGCGAACTACCATATTCGCGAAGACTTCGGATTTGAGGGAGGATTCAGCACCGTTGCCGGCTGGGGCTGGCAAGGGCTCCAGACGCATCATCGGTTTCGCATCGGCATGCAGTATTACAACGGCCCTGCACTGCAATACCAATTCCTGAACCGCATAGAGAATTTGTACGGCGGCGGGATCTGGTACGATTACTGACCCAGCCCATTACTTCGCAAGCAGCCACTGCTGAGTGAAGTACCAGGTCGTCAGCACGATCCCGATTGCGATCACGATTCTGCGTACCACGGTGCGGTCCATCCTGCGTGCCAGCGTCGCACCCAGCCAGCCACCGATGGATGCTGAAATCAGCATGGGTATCGCCAGTGTCCAGTTCACCCTGTCGGAAATCACAAACACGACGACGGCAATTCCATTGATCATCCCGGCCAGCACCGTTTTCACTCCATTCACATGATGAATATTCCCGAGGTGCAGCAGGCTCAGTGTGCTGAGCATCAGGATGCCGATCCCCGCCCCGAAGTAACCGCCATAGAAACCAACCAGCAGTTGCAGCCCGAACACGAGCCACAGATAACGACCACCGGGTGTTGCTTCCGTTGAATTGTCCGGCGTACCACTCTCCAGCGCGCCTCGCGCCTTCGCCGCAGGCATCAGGCGAGGCTGCAAAATGAACAGCACGGTGGCCAGTCCAATCAGCCACGGAATCATGGCTTTAAAGGACGATTCCGGCGCGAGGACCACGATGTACGACCCCGCCATTCCGCCGATCAGACTTGGCAGCGCCAGCCAGCGGACCCATCCCCAAAGTTCTCTCAACTCGCGGCGATAACCCCAGGAACCCGACAGCGCGCCTGGAAACAGTGCAACGGTATTTGTCGCGTTGGCAATGATCGTCGCACCCGGAGTGCCTCCCAGTGCCCACAACAAAGCGGGAAATGTAATGAGCGTGCCGCCACCGGCCACCGAATTGATCATGCCCCCGATCAAGGCTGCCGGACACAGCACAAGATAGGCCAACCAGGGTTCCATCGCAGATTTTCCTGAGTAGCGTCCCTTCGAATTCTCGAAAATTATAAGCCAATGGGACCGGTGAGATTGTAACGACTCACAACGGACTTTGTATGCTGCCTCACAGACATGGCGAATATTCCATGCCAGGATCAGTATCACTCGGCAGCAGACGAATGCTCTGTCAGCTTCCACGCAAATGGCACCGCCACAACAGAAATGAAATTGACGATGACGGCATCACTTCAAATACTGACCGATTTAACGGGATGCACCGAAGCCTCGGTGCACGATCGCTATTCCGCTGCATCAAAGCAGGTGGAACCGGCGCTGTGCTGTCCGGTGCAGTATGCCGGGCAGTTTCTGAAGGTTGTGCCGCAGGAAATCATTGAAAAAGACTACGGCTGCGGAGATCCCAGTGCGTGGGTCAATCCAGGCGACACAGTTCTGGACCTGGGTTCCGGAGCCGGAAAACTGTGCTACATCATGTCGCAGGTTGTCGGACCGCAGGGGAATGTGATTGGCGTCGATTGCAACACCGAAATGCTGGCGTTGTCCAGAAAGTATCGCGCTGAAGTCGCCGGTACGATTGGCTACAGCAACGTCGAATTTCGATACGGCATGATCCAGGATCTGCAGCTGGATCTGGATCTGCTCAACACACGCCTTGCCGACAAACCAGTTCAAAGTTCAGCCGACTGGATCGCCGGGAGACGACTGGAAGCACAGCTTCGAAAAGAGCGACCCCTGATCGCGGACAATACTATCGACTGCGTGGTTTCGAACTGCGTGCTGAATCTGGTGCGTCAACAGGATCGACGTCAACTGTTCTCCGAAATTTTTCGCGTGCTGAAATGCGGAGGGCGAGCTGTGATCAGTGATATTGTGAGTGACGAAACCGTCCCGGATCACATGCAGCAGGATGGACATCTGTGGTCCGGATGCCTCTCCGGTGCTTTTCGCGAAGACCTGTTCCTGGAAGCGTTTGCGGATGCCGGATTTCACGGCATCACGATTGCAAAACGCCAGGCGGAACCCTGGCAGACGATTGAGGGCATTGAATTCCGATCCATGACCGTGATGGCATGGAAGGGTAAAGATGGTCCGTGTCTGGACCGTCATCAGGCGGTGGTTTACAAAGGTCCGTTTCGCCGTGTTGAAGATGATGACGGACATATGTTCGTGCGTGGTCAGCGGATGGCGGTTTGCGATAAGCTGACCCGCCTGATTCAGCTGCAACCGTACGCAGGGATGTTTGAAACGATCGAGCCGCATCAGGAAATTCCTCTGGCTGCCGCTGAGTTATATGACTGCCGGCGTCTGAAGATTCGTGATCCAAAGGAAACAAAAGGATCGGGTTACGACGCGACAATCACCGCCGCTGGTGCCTGTTGTGACGGGGATGAACCGTGTTGCTGATGCCCGCCTTATCACTGCTGCGACAGGGAAATCCGCTGGCCAGCGCCCAGTGTCAGCGGGAAGTACTTGAGCGCGACGATCAGCCATGCATTCCATCATTCCAGTCCACGTTGGCAGTCCATGGAATCATGTCGTTGAACAGCGGACAGATCAAATCGCTGCAGATCAACGTCGGGAAGCTCTGCAATCAAACGTGTCGGCATTGTCATGTCGATGCAGGTCCGGATCGGCGCGAGCTGATGACGAAGGACACTTTTCTGCACTGCCTCCGGCTGCTGTCGGAATCGACGATTGACACCGTGGATATCACCGGCGGAGCCCCGGAGATGAATCCGCTGTTTGAATGGTTCGTGACGGAAGTGCGTCGGCTTGGTCGGCACGTCATTGATCGCTGTAATCTGACCATTCTGACGGCTCCCGGATTCACGCACCTGCCGCAGTTCCTGGCCCATCATCAGGTCGAAGTGATTGCCTCCCTGCCATGCTATCTGGAAGAAAACTGTGATGCGCAGCGCGGCAACGGGGTATTTCAGAAATCCATTGAGGCGTTAAAGTTGCTGAACGGCCTCGGTTATGGACGGGAGAATTCGGAACTGAAACTGTCGCTGGTTTATAACCCGACTGGCCCGTCGCTCCCGCCGAATCAGCAGAAGCTGGAACAGTCTTACCGAGATCAGCTGCGGCAGCGATTCGGGATTGAGTTCAATCATTTGTACACAATCACAAACATGCCTATCAGTCGATTTCTGGACGACCTGCTGCAGACCGGACGGTACGACGAATACATGACGCTGCTGGTGAATTCGTTCAATCGCAGCTCTGTGGAAGGCTTGATGTGTCGATCCACAATCTCGATCGACTGGCAGGGAAATCTGTTTGACTGTGACTTCAATCAGATGCTCAATCTGCCGCTGTCAGATTCTCTTCCCCGCCACATCAGCCATGCCCGGATCACAGACATCGAACAACGTCCGATCGCCGTTGGTCGCCATTGCTATGGCTGCACGGCCGGGGCCGGTTCCAGTTGCACCGGATCACTGGTGGCGAATTAGTGTCTGGCACAGCAGTTGATCGTCCTCTGGATCGACGGAACGCAGGTCCAGCAGGACGCAGTCTGCTTCAATTCGGCCCCAGATTGATGGTACGCTCATGCGAAGGTTTCGGGCCAGGATTTGAGCAGGCATCCTGGCAGAGCGGAGTGAGATCGCGACAGAAGGAATTGGATGTCCTGCACAGGAGCCTCCGCCGACTTCAGCGACACCCGGCCTGATTTGCAAGGTCACATCCGGCAGCGAACCCAGTTGCGCAAGAATGGACTCCGCGCGGTGATTTAATGTGCTCGTGTCGGCTTGCAGCATTTGGTAGAGCGGTAGCTCGTCGGTTGCGGTACCTCGCGCGTGAATCAGCAGTGTGGCGTGGAGGGCGGCGAGACTGATTTTGTCGATTCGCAGGCAGCGCGCAAGCGGGTGGTGACGCAGTGACTGTATGAACGGGGCGCGGCCGAGAATGATTCCAGCCTGCGGGCCACCGAGAAGCTTGTCACCGCTTCCCAGCACCAGATCCGCACCATCTTCGATACTTGTGCGAAAGTCTGGTTCGCCGAATGCGGCCAGAACCGGATTCTGAAACAGCTGTCCGCTGCCGATGTCGTCGAACATCATCAGACCGCGAGCGTGCGCCAGGGTCGCGAGTTCGAGGCTGGACGGTTCCGCCGTAAAGCCGACGATGCGGAAGTTCGAAGCGTGGACACGCAGAATTGCCGCTGTCCGTTCAGTGATTGCTGAGGCATAATCTCGCAGATGAGTGCGATTGGTTGTGCCGACTTCACGCAGCACGACGCCTGCCGTCTGAAAAATCTCCGGCAGTCGAAACGATCCACCGATCTCAACCAGTTGACTGCGTGAAATCAGCACTTCGCGGCCCTGACACAGCGCCTGAAGCAGCAGGACCGTGGCACCGGCATTGTTATTGACGATTAAGCTGTCTTCGCAACCCGTGAGGGCCGTCAGCAGTTCCTCCACCTGAAACCCGCGATACGAACGTTCGCCGGACTCAGGATTCACTTCGAGCAGACACGCGCCCGCCGCATCCATCATGGCCTCCCGTGCTGCATCAGCCAGCGGCGCGCGACCCAGACCCGTGTGAAGCAGCACGCCGGTTGCGTTGATGACTTTCCGCGGAGCCTCCAGCATGCAGCGGTCCATGTCGCTCACCAGCCACTCGATCACGAGTTTTTCTGAGTCCGATTTTGATGCAGGCAAATCCTTCGGCGAGCGGTCGGGCGTCAGCCCACCGGGACACGGCGGTTCATTGCCCGTCGCCGTTTCAGAAGAGTCCTTCTCAGCAAGACCTGAACGAAGCCGTTCAATCGCGTGCTGCAGTTTCATTCGCACGATGTCCGGTCCGAACGTTTTGATCAGCGACGCAACTTCCGCGCGAGCCAGAAGCTGAGTCATTGAAGGGATTAGTTTGCGGATATCGTCAGACATGGGAAAACAGCATACCCACAACTTTGTTTAACCGCGTGGGCAACGCCCCGCGATTTTCAAGTCATCACACATGGAAAAGCAGCATACCCTCAACGGCCGGCAGTGCGATTCCTCCAAAGTAGTCTGTTTCGAGAGTTCAGCTACCCTGGATCGCGTCTTCAGGGTTTTCGTCAAATCCGGAAAAAACGAACAGGAGGTGCCTTGCCATCCCAAACTCGCGGTTCTAAGCTGTCGGCATGATTTGTGGGATAAATGCCCGCAGAGATCTTTGAAAACTAGTTGAAAGTGGGTTTTGTGCCCGTTAGGCTGTGCGAGTCAACGTCAGAACAGTCAGAATCGGGTCGGTCCTGATCGCGTTGCCACTGCAGATCTGCCACGAAGGCTTGTCATGTTTCTCACTGGCGAATTTCAGCGAACGATCGATGATCGCAATCGTCTGATGTTGCCTGCAGAACTGGCATCTGCCGTGTCCGACGAGAATGGCGACCTGATCATTGCGAAGGAAAGGGCAGGGTGCCTGAGTCTGTGGAAGCAGGCGGAATGGCAGCAACGATTAGACAGCGGCATCGCATTGCTGCGTCAGAAAATTGATTCCGGACGAATGGAGCAGCGTTGGGGTGAAGTGCAGCGGCTTGGCCGATTGTTATCGACACGCCATCAAACCGTACGCCTCGCAAATCGTTCACGACTGTTGATTCCGGATGGCTTCAGAACATTCCTTGGCGTTGGTGCAGGAAAGGAAGTCGTCATCGTCGGTGCTGTGATCTGTGTCGAAATCTGGAATCCCGAAGCATGGAACAGCGTGCTGCGTGAAGAGATGCCGGACTTTGGCGAATTGTTCAAGCAGTTGACTTCGTAGGCCGGACCAAGCGCAGCGCCGTTCCGGCAGGACAGTCTGGTTGGGAAAAGGGGTCAGGAACCAATAGCCAAATGGCCCGAAGGGTGCTGCGCACTATTGGTTCCTGACCCCTTTTCCCAACAACCCCACATTCAACACTGGACGCAGAACGGATCGAAGCAGAGAAAAGCACTACTCATTCACGCAACCCACTCCTTTCAGGTCGCTTGCTCACTCAACAAGACACGCGATCGGCCTTAGCTCACCAGGGATGGCCTCCTGGCAGGGATGCCGCTTTTCTCTCTTCGATCCGTTTATTTTTTTGTACGTTGGACATTCCTGTCCGACTTGCGCTCACCGACGTCCTTTCAGCACAAAGCCGCCGCTGCCTGAAAACAACGCCAGGCACAGTTGCCCACCACAAACTGCTTA
>CAZFDW010000008.1:0-39348 GCA_964517865.1 uncultured Chitinophaga sp. | reverse complement strand
TCAGGTCTGTTTTAATTGAACTGAATTGAGACCCCTATTGCTCTGCCCCCGATTCCATCGTGCCGGGCACGTTATCAACGTGCCCCACGTCTGGAAGACGACAGTTATTTCTGCGCCGGTCCTTACGCGATGACTGCCGTGAGGGATTACTTGACAGGTCGCCAGCGGGCGACTCGTCCGTCCGAACCGGCGGCCCAGCCGATTGCTGGCGACACGAATGACATCGTGTGAAATCCGATGCGGGAGATTCCGCTCCACGATTCACCTCCGTCTGTGGACTGATCTGTCCCGGAAGGACCCGTGGTGATCACATGCGTGTGGCCGTCGTCCTGCATCACGGAAACAACAACAGATCGAAAGCCGCCGGGGCGAGATGTCTTCGGGAGCCGCCATGAGCGACCCGAATCATCGCTGAGTGCCACGTTGTCCGTGTCCTGCTCCGGTTTCAGGTAGTCACCGCCGACAACAATCAAGCGCGGAGACTCGGAGGCGATCGCGGTGATCGAGAAGACGCCGGCCGATTGACTGGCACGCATCGGAAGCGTGACGTTCTGCCATTCCTGCCCGGAATCCATTGTCATGAGAACCGCCGCCTGAGGGGCCGCAACCGATTTTACAACGGCACCACCCAGTCCGATTAACACGGTCTGTTTGGTTGGGCACAGCAGGTGTGTCCCGCTGGCGGCAAACGCTGCGATGCCGTCGGCAACTGAGGGCGAACTCGAGTCGGGTATTTGTCTCCAGGTCCTGCCTGCGTCGTCAGTTATGAGCAGATGTACCTTGCCATTGATCGGGTCACCCATGAGCCATCCGCGTCTTCCAGTCGGATCGAACGACATCCCGTCGAAAAATGCGACTGGGTCCGGGTGTTCGTAAACCACGGTCCAGGATGTTCCGCCATCCTCCGTGCGATACAAACGATCAACATCTCCGGCACTCATGATGACCGCTGTGAACTCATCCCATGCCTGGAGATCCCGAAAATCTGCGGCCTCGGTGTCAGGTGGCCCGACTGACCGCCAGGATTTTCCTCCGTCGGTCGTTCGAATCACAGTCCCTTTGGCACCACTGGCCCAACAGCAGGTTTCACTCACAGCACACAGGCCCCGCAGGCTGGTGGCGACGCCGGAATTCTGAAGCTCCCAGACATCCTCCTGCGACACGGCGGCAGCGGGGAATACGATAAATCCAATGGCCAGATACAGAGCCGTCAGCTTTATTGGCATCTATTTCTCCGCTTGAATCGCTTAGTGCAAAGATTCCAGATACGCGATCAGGTCGGCGAGTTGTTCCGGGCTGAGGTTGCCGACGATGCCGAGCGGCATCATGGAGATTTCCTGCTTGACGCGATCTTCGATGTTCTGTTGATGCAGTTCGTGCGAGATCGCGGTCGCGTCGCGCACTGTGACGGTTTCCGCACTCTCAAGGACCACAAAACCCGTGTAGACCTTGCCATCGTCCATCGCGAAGGCCCATGTGTCGAAGCCCTGGGCGAGCTTCTTACTGGGTTGCAGGATCGATTCAAGCAGCTCGGCGCGTTTGTAGCGCTTGCCGATATCGACCAGATGTGGGCCTTTCGGTTGTTGGCCGTTGGCGAAGGTGTGGCAGTTGATACAGGATTGTTGTTTGAACAGCAGGAGGCCTTTTGCCGCATCGCCGGGAGCTGCTGTGGCTCGCTGAGTCGCGACATCGACGGCCAGATTGGCGATGGCATTGGGATCGTTCGGATCGGCACTGGGAAGCACGATGGCTTTCTCGGGTTCGGTCGTCGCAATTTCTGCAGCATTGATGCCATCGAGATTGACGACGTGCTTTTTGAGTTGCTCGGTGAGATGAGACCTGAGTGATTCGTCGGCTTCCGCGATCGCGACTCTGATAGCTGCCGCGATGCGATCCGATTCGCTCCACTTCTGGCGATCGTAATACGGGCCGGTCGTGTCCGGGCGAGTTCCCCACCAATTCGGGCTGTCTACAGTGAACTCGCCTTCACGGTGATACAGTCGAATCAGCGTCGTCCAGACTTCACGGCGCAGCGATTCGTCGCGGCTGGTGCTGAGGACTTTGAACAGGCCATCAATGGTCTTTGGATCGTGCATGCGTTTCAGGGCTGCGATAGCTCCGGCTCGAAAAGGGCCGTCCAGTGCTTCAAGGCAGGCATCGATCGCGTTGAGTTCGACGAGAGCATTGACCGCGAGATGCTGGATGACGCGGTCCGGATCGGCCTTCCGCCACGCATCTTTGTTTCCTTCCCCGGCGAGCGGCTGGGCGTCAGCCCTCCGTGTGTTACGCGCAGTGCTTTCCAACGCCAGTGCCAGCAGCAGCGTCGCGGCCCGCGTTTCCCCCATGCGAGCCATCGCCACGATCGCCGCCGCGCGGACTCGGGGATTGCTGTCATCGAGCTTTGAGAAGATTGGCGACAGGAGTTGTTTGTCGATTTCTGATTTCCGATCAGCGGCAGCCCGGATCACGTGCTCGCGCAGATCGGGATCGATCAGCAGTGAATTAAATGCAACCTTGAAACCAAGCATTCCCTGCTGTCGCAGAGTCCAAACGGCCGCCACGCGCGAATGAAGGGACGCGGTGTGATCGTTGGCAAGTGCCAAAAGGGCATCGGCGAGCGGCTGGGCGTCAGCCCTCCGTGACTCGCGCGGCTGTGATCCATGGAGGGCTGACGCCCTGCCGCTCGCCAAACGTAATGCGTCGGAAGGATGTCGCAGCAATTGCACGAGTGATTCGTTGTCGAGTTCGTTCAATGAATTGACACGGAGGGCTGACGCCCAACCGCTCGCCGACGGCACGGCAATCGGGTGAGGCACAAAATTGCTCGGTGTGATCATCGCGACGAAACCTACGTCAGGGCGTTCGAACGCGAAGTTTCCATTCTTCCAGCTCGTCACGAACAGGCGACCGCTGGCATCAGCGTCGGCATCCGTCGGGCGAGGAATCTTCAGAAATGTGTCCTGCTGCGCGTCGAATGTCGCACCGTTGTGCGGCAGCCGATGGCTGAAGACTTCGCTGCGGCCCCAGTCGCAGGTCAGCAGCATATTGTTGTAGGGAGCTGGCCAGCGGTCATCCTGAAAGTAGAGGGCTCCGCAGCCGGAACCGCCGCCGTAATCGGCCAGGGGCGGCATGATCTCATCGGTGAAATTGATGTACTGCGACGGATAGCCGTAGTTCGCGGTCTGCATGACGTGAGACAGCCGAATATCCCAGCCGCCGCCGTCGTTGGTGTTGTCGCGAGTGAACACGTTCATGAACGGATCAATCGCGATATCGACAATGTTGCGCTGGCCCCACGAGTAGACTTCCATTTCGGTGCCGTCAGGACGAATGCGGACAACTCCGCCGCCGCGTTTGCTCAGCGTCGTGCCGTCTTTTCCAACGGCCTTGTTAAATCCGAAGTCCCCGACGGCGATGTAAATCCAGCCGTCGATTCCCATGCGAATGCCGTTCGTCGTGTGGTCGGCACCTCGCTTGTTGACTTCTTCCGTGCTGATACCTTCGATCAGCACTTCGCTGGCGTCCGACGTGCCATCGCGATCAAGATCGTAAAAGGCCGACAGAAAAGGCGGATGCAAAACCCACAGCGTGCCGTTGTCATAAACCAATCCGCGTGGATGATCCATCTTTGCAAAGTCGTTGAACCTGTCGGCCTTGCCATCGCCGTCCGTGTCGATGCAGCGCACGACTTTGCCTCGGCCCGGATCTTTGCCGAGCGATCCCTGTTCATCGACGCCGACAAACACTTCGCCGCCAACCGATGTGGTGATACAGACTGGATAGGTCACCTGCGGTGGGCCCGCGAAGAGGCTGACTTCAAAGCCATCCGGAGCTTTCACATCGTCAATCGATGCGGATCCGTCAGCTCCGGCGGCGACGCCTTCCGGCAACGGAGGCAGGTCGCCGGGATACGCTTCGATTTCCCAGATGCTGCCCCAACCTCCGCCGTTGGAACCCAGGAACGTGATCTTCAGATAGCGTGCGTCGTCGGCTTTGACCGCGTCCACGGAGAGCCCGTTCGGGTCTTTGTTCTGTGCATGATCTGCCAGCATCGTCCAGTCGTTGCCGTTCGCAGATGATTCAAGCGCGTACTGATACGCGGTGTTTTTCTGTTCCCAGTGCAGCCGCACGTTGCGGATCGACTGCGGCTTTTCCATGTCGAGCGTGATCGATTCACCGCCTTGCCCGCCATTCGCGCACCAGCGAGTGTCCAGTCGGCCATCGACAGCATTCTTCGCAAAGTTGTTCTTGCCGGTTTCTTCGCTGCTGGCGGTGGCCGGTTTGTTGAAGACGTGATTGCCTTCGCCACAGCAGCCCTGAGTCAGCACGCGTGAATTCTTCTCGATTTTCACTGTGACCAGTGCTCGAATTTCTTCATCGATCGCCGGCGTGATTGGAGTGAAATCTGTTTCGGGATCGCGTCCTACGGCCCACAACAGGCCGCGAGTCATCATGTCGAGATACGTGGGTTCGACCATTGTTTCGTTGTAGTGTCCGACGGTCGTCGCGAAGACGCGAGTGCCGTGATAGTCGTTCGTCCAGACGCAGACCTGCGGTTCGCTGTTGTCCTGACGATTGGCGATGGCGAGGGGAGTTGCCGTGTCAAACACTTTCGCGGCGTGATAAAGCTCACCCTTGGGCACCACAAAGCGTTCGCCAAAACCGGCCATGATCGGATGATCGGGCTTCTGGTTATTAATCGTGTAGGCATAATGCGGTCCGTGTCCCGGTGACTGCACTCCGCAGAATTCAAACCAGCGATCATCGCCGACTCGATAACAATGCATCGCGCAGTGAATCAGAATCGCGGGAAGTCCTTCGCGATGCGGCTTCAGAATGCGATCGACGAACTCCTTGTCAGTGACGCCGGAAAAGCACTCGTTGTGGACCACGATGTCAAAACCGTCGGCCCAGTTCGGATCATCATACAGCGGGATCTTCGTGTCGGTCGTTGTCCCGCCCTGATGCACGACGGTCCAGCGAACGTTGGCTCGGGCACTGATGCCGCGAGTAAGAATTAATTTCTGGCGATCGTAGTCGTGACAGCAACCACCGGTGACGAGCAGGGCCTGAATCGGGCGGTCGGACTGCACGGCTGGTGTTGGTTCAGTCTCCTGGGCCTGGGATGATCGAACGGAAATTGCAAAGATAATCAAGAGTGAGGGCAAGAACCGGACAGAACACATGATGACGCTCAACAAACGTGGGGAGTGACGGGAAAGAACGGCGAGAGTAATTCCGAATGGCCCGCAAAGCTACCAGGAATCCACAAGTTTGCAAAGCAGAGATCGTCTTGTGGGCCGGACCAAGCGCAGCGCCGTTCCGGCAGTCCTCTGGTAAGTGCCAGCGCAGACATAACTGTGGTCTTCCGGACGTGGGGCACGTTTTTTAACGTGCCCGGCACGATGGAATCGTGCCCCACTTATTTCTGTCTCAGTCCTCAGTGCCGGAACGGCGCTGCGCTTGGTCCGGCCTACAACATTGCCAGGACAGACGTCAAGCCCTGGTTTTGATCCCGCAATCGACTTACAACAACTCAGAAGGCACTTCACCACCCGGCACCAGATGGGTCGGACGACCTGACAGATCCATGATGGAATCGTCGATCTTCAGTCCCATTGCGTGGTACACGATCGCACAGAAGTCTTCGACGCCTATCTTGCGCGAAGTCGGGTGTTCGGCTTTGTCATTCGTGCTGCCGATGACCTGACCGTGGCGATAACCACCACCCGCCAGCAGAATGCTCTGCGCCTGAGGCCAGTGGTCGCGGCCTGCATTGCCATTGATACGCGGCGTGTGTCCGAATTCTCCTGCGACGACAACCAATGTATCGTCGAGCATGCCTCGATCGGCCAGATCCTGAATCAGTACACCGACACATTTGTCATGCTGCGGGAGTTTTTTCTTCAGCGCAGGTTCGATGTTGGAATGATCATCGAAGTAACCTGTGTTGAGCGACACATAACGCACGCCAGCCTGGATCAGTCGGCGAGCCAGCAGAGCCTGCTCGCCCCAGCCGGTACCATAGCGTTCTCGCAAAGCCGGATCTTCTTCTGAGACATCGAAGGCCTTGCGCACACGGCCTGACAGGACCAGATCCATTGCCTGATGATCAACCGCATCCATCTGATCAAACACCTGATTGCGATCAATCTGCTTCTTCAGACTGTCGAGCTGCGTTCGAAGCGAAACTCGATCGATGACTCGAGTTGCCGACAAACCTTCGACCAATGAGAAACTTTTGTGATCGCCGGTTGGCAGCTGTCCCGCTTCGTTGCCGTAGCTGAAGTCGCCGTAGCGAAACGGATTGGTGTTCACTCCCAGCCACGCACCGCCATGGAATCCGAAACCGCCGTCATTCATGTTGACGTTCGCGAGCGATCCGGGCTGAGTCGGTCCGAGCAGATGCGAAGCCACCGCACCCATGGACGGATAGCGTGGCTTCCGATCACTGCCATTCGCACCCAATCGACCGGTGAGCATCCAGTGAGCCGCCGCCCAGTGATCTCCATTGCCGTGCGAGAAGCTGCGGATCACCGTGCACTTGTCCATGACCTTGGCATGCTCAGGCAGCAGTTCGCAGATCTCAAGCCCAGGCAGGGTGGTTGCGATCGGAGCAAACGCCCCGCGATACTCAGCGGGAGCACCGGGCTTCATGTCGAACGTATCCAGCTGCGAAGGTCCGCCATGCATCCAGACGAGAATGACTGACTTTTTCGACCGCGCCGCCGCATGGGGCAGGGCACTTTGTTCCGCGCGGAGCAGACCTTGCAGATTCAGACCAAACGTCCCCAACGCGCCAATCTGCAGCATTCGACGACGAGAAACGCCATCACAGAATTGACTCTTTCCGGCAAGCTGGCTGACAATATTGAGCACGGTTCATTCCTAGCGGGCGATCAGATGATGGGCGTCCGGAAGACCGGCGAGCGGCCTTTGAGTCTTCGTCACTCTACCCAATCTATCGGAAAACGCAAATCGTGATCTTGTGACGCAGAAAGAATGGGTGCAGTCGGCAAACTCGGTAGGTCCTGCTTGCCGAGCAGGACTTCGCGGCTACGCGGCGACCAGCGACGAATCGCGGTCGAAAGGACGGCAACGCGGCGACGTGGAGCGGATGTGCGACCCATGGCGGTTCGCCTTACGGCGAAAGTCCTTTCCGGCAGAAAGGATCTACTTTAACAATCAAATTCGACCGCACCCGAAAGAATGAACGCGTATGGCTCACGATCAAATCATGGCTGACAGAGCAAGCCGAGGATTCGATCTGCTCAAGTTTTTTTATCCAGAAGAATTTCAAAGTGCGTGGGGAGCACCGTGCCTTTTGTTGTCATCTCACACTCGGCACCGCGAATCCTGTTCAGCAGAGCATGTCTCAATCAAGGTGCCTGTCACCGGAGCCTTATCCAAGAAAAAAACGACGTGAAAGCATGAGGAATGCTTCTCCAGAGAGTTGAAAAAACGAATCGCGGGAACGCGGTTTTTCGCAACATTTCCCGTGACCTTCGCTGCCAATTCATCGCGACTCATCTCAAGGCAGAGCACTGTCACGATTCAGGCTCATCGCCATCAAGGAGTGCTAAATGTCGCGCTATTGTGATCGGCTCTGCACACTCAACAACACGTCAAGCCTGATTTTTCCTGAATAAACAGGCGAATCAGGAATGCCATGAAGAGCAAGCAAATCGCATGCCCACGCTGAGCCATTGAATCACAAATCGAACATAAACAGCGTTGATCGGCCAATGAAATTTCCGTCTCCCCCGCCCCGACGGACATTTGACGCGAGTCTCCTGATTCTTGTCGCGGACTGGCGAGGATTGCATGCCCTGTTCAGGTGAGATACCGTTAGCCCAGAAGCTTCGGCAGTGTGTTTCAGCATAACGGTTCATTGAGGAACTGTTGGCGAGGACTTGTGTCAGACTCAACCAGAACGACAGACATTGGCGACCTTGCCGTAGTTTCTCCCACCGCGTCCTATCCCACCCAGGAGACTTCCTTCATGTTGTCACGTGCATTCTTCGCCTTTGCGTCCGCTTTGGCTGTCGTGTCCCTTGTTCTTCCGGACATCACCAGCGGCTTCGATGACTGGCCTCAATGGCGCGGGCCGCAACGGGATGGAATCAGTCCTGATACAGGTCTGTTGAAAGAGTGGCCCAAAGAAGGGCCGAGCGTCTTGTGGCAGGTCGATACAGTCGGCGTCGGTTACTCGTCGTTGGCGATTCAAGATGGTCGGATTTATACGCAGGGGGATCTCGAGGGCGTTGAACATGTCCTGTGCCTTGATGCCAAAACCGGCAAAGTGATCTGGGCGGTACAGCCCGAGCCATCCAAACTTCAGCTTGCCGAGCGTGTGGCAAAAGAAATGGAAAACCTGGACAAAAATCGGGACGGTCGTGTTGACGAGGTCGAAGCATTGAATCGTCTGGGCTTTGAATTCAACAAGTTCGACAAGAAAGTCGATGGCGATGTCGATGCCCTGGCGGACGCGCGCTGTCAGCGTCTGTTTGCGATGCTGGACGCAAATCAGGATCAGCGACTCTCCTCAGATGAAGCCGGTCGCTCGTTTTACAACGAATTTGAACGGATCGATCAGACAGACAAATCTGCGGACGCCACAGAGTTGGCCGCAGTGCGGACAAAAGGCTGGATCGCGAAGTACGACACGAACAGCGACGTGACAATTGATCGCGAGGAGTCTCGTAATAACATTCTCGATCGCTATTTCGACCGTATCGATGTGCGGGATGAGGAGACGAAGAAGGGTGATCTTAAACTCACAGCGGAAGAAATCCAGAATTACCTGCAGAAGCAGGAAGCAGGCAAAGACGGCGTGATTGCGGCAGACGAAATGCGTGCGTACTACGTGAGTCAGTATCCGGGAGGCGACGGGTTTCTGTCGATCGAAGAAGTCCAGGCGTATTTCGGCGGCTATCGAAACGGCATGGGCGATGGTCCCCGCGGCACACCGACTGTGGATGGCGATCGCGTCTACGCAGAAGGGGGCAACGGCGACGTCACCTGTCTGGACGCAGTCACGGGCAAAACGATCTGGCATGTGAATCTGGCGACGGATTTTGGTGGCGGGCGACCGGGTTGGGGCTACAGCGAATCGCCACTGGTGGAAGGCGAAATGCTGTTCGTCACGCCGGGCGGTGACCGGGGGACCGTGCTTGCGCTCGATAAAATCACTGGCCAGAAAATCTGGCAGAGCGATGAAGTCACTGAAGGAGCCCACTACAGCACACCCGTGATCGCCGACATTCATGGCACGCCGACGCTCGTGCAGTTTGCCCGAGAGAGTGTGTTTGGTGTGACACCGGATACAGGGCGATTCCTCTGGAAATACAGTGGTGCCAATAATGGCACGGCAAACTGTGCCACGCCGATTATTGCTGACAACTGTGTGTTTGCCTCCAGTGCCTATGGGACCGGGGGTGGCCTGGCTCGAATCGTGAATGAAGGTGATGGGCAAAAAACGGAACAGGTCTACTTCGAGAAAAAGATGGCCAACCATCACGGCGGGATCGTTAAGGTGGGTGATTATCTGTACGGGTTTGGCAGTGGCTTGATCTGCATGAACTTCAAAACGGGCGATATCGCGTGGCAGGACCGCAGCGTCGGCAAGGGGGCACTCACCGTTGCTGACGGCATGCTCTATCTTTTAAGCGAAAACCATGAAGTCGCTCTGGCGGAAGCGACGCCTGACGCATATCGCGAACACGGTCGCTTTAAGATTCCGGATCATAGCCGTCCCAGCTGGGCTCATCCCGTCGTGATCGGCGGCGTGTTCTATATCCGGGATCAGCAATCGCTGACGGCTTACAACGTGCGACCGTGAGCCAGGAGACTGTTGATTTAATCAGAATTTCACGTGGGCCAGGCTTCCAGCCTGGCATCCTTTCCAGAAAACTCAATGTGTCTGAATCGCAATGACAAGCTGGAAGCTTATCCCACGACGAAATCAACAGCCCGCTGGTGGGTGGCACAACCATCATTGAAGTCCGGAGTCCGTTGTTAAGATACGATTGCGAGCATCGCCATGAACAGCCACCGCAGATCACAGCATTTCGCCCGTCGCAGCCTGCTGACGGGACTGGGCGCAGCGGCGACCGGGGTGGCTTTCCTGAATCAGGTCGTCGGCGACGAACAGAACCCGGCGACGCAGGTGGCCGATCGATCGTCGAGCATCCGCATCACCGGGATGAAGACGTACTGGGTTGGTCCTGTCGTTTACGTGAAGATTGAGACCAACCATGGCATCAGTGGCTGGGGGGATCTGAAGGGAGTTGACCCGCGACCGGCCAGAGTGCTTGCCGAATCGCTGTACGAGCTGATCGATGGCGAAAACCCGACGCGGATTGAGCACCTCTGGCAAAAATTGTATCGGGCGCATCGCGATATGCGTGGCGGGCCTTTCATGACCCATACTCTGGCCGGGATCGACATGGCGCTGTGGGACATTACCGGCAAGCTGTGGGGCGTTCCTGTCTACAGGTTGCTCGGCGGGCCCACACGCGACAAACTGCGGTTCTATCCAACGCCGAATGCAATCAAGATCGGAGTCGGACCGCAGCCGTTCTCAGGCACTCCGCAGGAAATTGAAGCGATCGTGAAGAATGTCGAGAACGCCCGCAAACAAGTCGGGCCGGACGGCATTGTCATGTTTGATGCGCACTGCGCGATGCCGCCGCCGTTTTTGATTCAGTTTGCCTCGGCGATCAAGCCCTGGGATGTGCTGTATATTGAAGAGCCAGCCGTGCCCGGCAACATGGAAGTCTTCAAGCGGTTGAAACAGCACATTAACATCCCACTGGCTGTCGGTGAGCAGGCTCGTACGATCTGGGATGTGATCGGCTATCTGCAGGAAGGGTGTGCCGACATTCTGCAGATCGACTGCGCCCACACGGGCGGCATCACGCAACTTCGCAAGATCGCAACTCTCGGTGAAGCCTGGCATGTACCGATTGCGCCCCATTGTGTGACCACCGACCTTGGCGCGACGGCCAGCCTGCACTGCAGCGCAGCGGTACCGTTATTCCTGATCCATGAGTACTACTCGAACATCTCACCACCTGGTCTGGTGACAAAGAACTGGTCCATCGACAACGACGGTTACGCATCCTTGCCGGAAGGGACCGGCCTGTGCTGCGAGATCGATGAAGCAAAGCTGGACGAACTGGCAAAGATGCCGGGCAAACCGGAATGGCCTACCCGCGGTCGATTGTCCGACGGGTCGATCTCGGACTATTGATCCGGCAGATCGGGGGCAAAGCGTGGCGACACAATTTCGATCGTGTCCTCAGCAGTGTACGGTTTTCCGTCAGGCCAGGCTGTTGCCACGATATTGAATGGAATGTTGAACGGGCCGGGTTGCTCTTTCGTGAACTGAATTTCCAGCGTGCCTCCCGACTGGCCACGTTCGATCGTGATCGAACTTGCAGTGACACCGTGAATGTGATCGGGGATTCGCAGTTCTGCGGTGACAGGCAGGTCAAGGTCTTTTCCACGGCCAATCTCGATTCTGACCCGGGCCGAGCCTCCGGGGGTCGCGAGCAGGGATCCTGGCTGGGCGCGAACTTCGAGCTGACCGGGATCAACGAGGACGATCAACTGGTCGTTCTGCTGCTCTGAGGCAAAACAGACCGTATGCTGACTGCCGTCGGCTTCTTTCACAATTCCGGTTGCCATCAGACACGTACGGCTGGTGCGACCGACTTCCATCCAGGAAGGAAGCTTGATCGAATATTTGAATTCGGATTCCCCTGCCGGGACGATGATCGTGGGACCGGTGACTCCCTGCAGATGTCGCGTCTGCCTGTCTGCCAGGCTGATCTCAATTGGTCCCTCAAATCCACCGCGATCGATCGTGAAATGCTTTGCGAACGTCGAGCCTCGGGCAGCGTAAGTGGTCTGAAATGCTCCGGCGAATTTGAATGGCGTCGGTATCGCGACGGCCAGCAGCAGGCGATCGATGTCAAAGTCATCCGGCGACGATGCGGGTTTTATCGCAGAGCGCGAGACGGGCTGCTCTCCGATTTGCGCTATGCCGACAATCTGCAGACTCACCGGACCGATTCCGGCAGTTGTGTCTGCTTTGAAAGTTAGCTCAACCTCATTCTTGTTCGCTTCAATTTTGTCACCGGCGACGATGACTCCCGGAGGCAGGTTGTCAATCTTTAAGCCAATCTCGCCGGAGAAACCGCCAGTCCGATTGACCCCGATCTTTAATTTGCTTTCACTGCCACGGTTGACGTTGAGCGAATCCACGGGAAGCGTCAGCCCGAAATCCGCAGCGGCCGGTGGTGCAACACTCAATCGATAGGCAAACCGCAAACCGCCGCGGGAATTGAATCGTTCACTGACACTCAGCGCGTATGTCCCGTCAGCGGGGACAGTGAACTGGATTGCTGAATCCGTCTGCTTGCCATCAAGATCATCGTTGCGCGCCAGTTCTTTTCCATCGGCATCGTAAACCACCAGCAGGGAGTCGAGATCCGAACCAAGCCGCTCCGCCTGAAGTTCGATCGCATAGACCTCATCTTTTTTCGCCGGGAACTGCCATGTGTCCACATCGCCGGGAACTTCGATCCGTCCGTTGAAAACGGCGGGCACAGAAAATTCCGGGGCGCTGGCAGGCGTGTCGTTTGGCTCTGTCTCAATCTGCTCCTCAGCATTGCTGAGCTGAATTGCGAATGGATTACTGCTTGTACCCTGCCGTTCGATACTGTGCATCCAACTGCTGATGGCATCGTTCGGCAACCGGATCTCCAGCGGACTCTCAGAGATGTTCTGGCCGTAAAGTTGAAACCGAGTCAACGAACCGCGGCGGCCCCCAAGGGGAAACACATGATCGACATCCATGCCGTCCGTGATTGTCAGCCTGTAGACAAAATGCTGTAACCCATCGAAATTGATGTCGTGGATGCGGACCTGATACACTCCATCCTCGGGGGCAGTGAATCTCAGCAGCGAATCCGTCCCGATGCCGTCCGTATTCTCGGCAATTCGATCGCCTGCAGGGCCAAGCACTTCAAGGCGTGAATCCAGCGCCGATCCCAGTCGACTGGCCATGACCTCGCAGGTATAGCTTTGCCCCGCGCGTGCTTCAAAAGTCCAGACATCGACATCTTCACGGGGAAAGATGCGACCGTTGATTGTGACCGGCAGCGTGACGGCCGTGGGAATCGGTTCGCCCTCGGTTTCCGCTTCCACGATTTCCGGCAGGTCGCCCACCACGAACTTCATCGATTCGCAGGCCCCCTGGGATGTCCAGACACGCCAGCGACGAATTCCGGGGGAAGTATCAGATGCAATCGTAATGCTGCCAGCCTGATCTCTCGGATAGTTCTCCTTCTGCTGAGAATCCGGGAGCGGAATGACGGGGCCTTCAAACCAGCGAGTATTCGTGGCCCGCCGAATTTCGCTTGATGCCTGCACGCCAGGGCCGAGCATTTCAAAGTCACAGGCTTCGTGCAGATAATGGCCTCCAATGTTGACGCTGACAGTTGTACCCCGTTGACCACCCGCCGGAAAGATATACGAAACCGAAGGTGTCTCCGCCTGCAAACGCAACGGTATCAGGACGCAGACCGCAGCAATGAACGCCATCAGGATCAGACAATTTTTCATGGTGGGGTGTCGATCTATCGCGTGAAATGAATTCACCTGCGTCGGCATGAATCAAAACAGTTCTCTGATCACTTTGCCATTGCCAGGCACAATGGGCATGGGGCGTCCTTCCGGTGTTCGATATTCCGTCTTCGGATCGATGCCAAGTGCATGATAAATTGTGGCGGCGAGGTCTTCGGGGCCATGCGGCGCTGTCGCCGGTTTTTCCGCGCGCTCGTCAGACGCCCCGATCACTCGTCCCCCCTGAATGCCGCCGCCGCCCAGTGCAATGGCAGTGCTCGGTCCCCAATGATCGCGGCCTGCATCTTTGTTGATCCGCGGAGTCCGACCGAATTCCCCCGTGACGAGCACGAAGGTTTTTTCCAGCAGACCACGATCCGCGAGATCGCGAAACAGCGTCGACATCGCGCTGTCCAGATAGGGCAGCAGGTCGTTCTTCAGCACGTTGAAGTTATCGTAATGCGTATCCCAGTTCGTATGATCAATCAACACGCTGCGGACACCGGCTTCCACCAGTCGCCTCGCCATCAAACAGGACTGACCAAGTGAGTTCCGCCCGTATTCGTCTCGCAGATTCAGCGGTTCTGCATGAATATCAAACGCCGCCTTTGTCTCCGGTGACGTCATCAGATCGAATGCTTTTTGTTGATAGGTGCTCAATGCCAGGGCTTTGCGGTTGGCCCGTATCTCTGCCGCTTGCTGAAAGCGATCCACGGTCGCAATCAGAGACTGCCGTGATTCCAGGCGACTGGCTGAAACTTCCAGCGGCGGCACCAGGTCCGGCACGGTAAAACTGGGAGAATTGGGATCCGCTTCCACCACAAACGGCGAAACTGACGAACCCAGATACGACGAGCCTGCGCTGTTGTGCGCCTTCGGCAGACAAACGTAAGGTGGAACCGATCCACGCGGTCCCAGTTGCCGCGCGATGATGGCTCCATGCGCCGGCCGCTGATTGTTCGGGCTGAGCCCGCCGTTAAAACCTGCTCCCGGTAAATACCCGGTCAGCATGTAATGATCAGCCGGACCATGCCCCGAGTCGCGATGGCCGAACGACCGCACAAGGGAGAATTTGTCCATCTGCTGAGCAACCCTGGGCAGATGTTCGCACAGCTGGATTCCGGAGACGTTGGTGTTGATCGGATTGAATTCGCCCCGGAACTCAGTTGGCGCGTCGGGTTTCATATCCCAGGTATCGATTGTCGAGATACCACCCTGCAGAAACACGATGATCAGCGAGACATCGCTTTTTGACTGGCTATCCGCAAACACCTGGTTTTGAAAGAGTTGAGGCAATGTGACGCCCAGGCCAAATGCACCTGCCGCACCAATCCTCAACATGTCGCGACGACGAATCCTGTCGCAAAAGCTGTTCTTCGGATGCATCGGTCTTTCCTAGTGGTTAAAAAGGAACTCAGGCGAATTCATCATACTCCAGGCGAGATCTTCGGTGGCCAGCTGGCGATCCGATTTCGCTTGCAGGTAATCCAGAGCCACTTTCTGCTCCTTGTCGGTGGGCAGTCGACTATAGAAAATCAGATACAACTGCTCCACCAGTGGTTCATTCTGCGAATTCGCCTGCTGCAACGCCACCAGTCGCCCTGCCTGATGAGATAATTTGGCCTGAATCTCCGGTGAATTCAGCACATGCAGCACCTGGCTCACCGTTGGCTCGGAGACCCGTTCGCATTCACAAGCAGTCGCGCGAACCGGGCGTCCGAAGATTTTCAAAAAATAATGTTCAGCGTTACTGTCCCATAACTGAATCGCGCGGCCACCTTTGGGGACAAAGCGAAATTTTTCTTCGACCCCCGTGGTCTGGCAAACTGCATCCAGCAGAACTTCGGCTTCCAGTTGTTTGAACAGGAATCGCGAATAATTCTGCTCATCCGTGCTGTTTGTCTCGTTGACGCCGGCAGAACGCTGATATGCCTGAGACGATGTGATCGTCCGGATTAACTGCTGAAAATCGAATCGGCTCTCGATGAAACTCCGGGCCAGAGCATCCAGCAACTCCGGATTGGACGGGGGATTCGTCACGCGGAAATCGTCAACCGGTTCCACCAGCCCAAAGCCCATGAAATGAGCCCACGCGCGGTTCACCAGATTGTGCGCGAACATTCGGTTGTCTTTCGCCGTCATCCAGTCCGCCAACAGCTTGCGGCGATCGTCGATGGGCGAGGTTTCCGGCATTTCGGTATCCAGCGGATGAGCAAAGATTTCCTGGCCGGTGCGAGGATGGATCGACTTCGCATTGCCGGTCGCCTGAATCGTCTCACCGCGCAGTGACGTCTTGAAACTGACTTGAGTGAAGAATGCCTGCATGCCGTAATAATCTGTCTGGCTCCATCGATCAAACGGATGATGGTGGCACTGAGCACACTCAATCCGGACGCCCAGAAAGATCTGTGAAACGGCATTCGCCATTTTGTCCGGCTGACTGACGACCTTATAGAAATTCGCCGCAGGAGCATCCGTCATTGGACCTTCCGCCAGCAGCAGTTCGCGGGCGAACTGGTCAAGCGGTTTGTTTTCGGCACAACTGCTGCGAATCCAGTTGTAGTACTCGAACGCTCGCTTATGTCCCAACTCACGGCGATTGACGCGGAGCAGATCGGACCATTTCAAGGCCCAGTAATCTGCATATTCGGGACGCTTGAGCAACCGGTCAACCAGGACCAACCGCCGATCGGGGTGCTTGTCGTTCAGAAAGCTGCGGGCATCCTCCGCCGTCGGCAGAGTGCCAATGATGTCGAGGTAAACTCGCCTCAGAAAATCTGCGTCATCGCAACCGGGCGACGGTAAGATATTCAGCAGTTGCAGCCGTCGATTGACATGCACGTCGATAAAATTGTTTTCAGGCAGGACGGGATACGATTCGATGACGTCAGGACGTGGAATGAGCACGCGAAAGGTATCCACATTTCCCAGGTAGGTCGCCATCACGGCCACGGTTCCGGCGGACTGACCGATCGTCACCAACCCATTTTCATCCACTGAGGCCAGGCCATCATTGTTGGATTGAAACTGCGCCAGAGCCGTTACGTCCGCAGTCTTGCCGTCACTGTATGTCGCGACCACCGTGAGCTGTTGCTCTTTCCCGAATGGCAACAGGCGTTCATCCGGCGAAAGATCAATCTTCACAATCCTGGGATCGTCCTTCGTGCCGAACCGCATCCCCGATGCGATCCAGTCGCGGATCGTCTGGTACTCGGGCCGAGTCCGTTCGATACGGATGCCACCGCCGTGCGGCATGCTGCCGCAGATCTTTTGCAGTAACAGGCTTTGCTCAGGCACAGCCGGAAAAACACGGCGTCCGCGTCCTTCCATGAGCAGCGCGGCGTAATCAGCTTCCGGATCAAACCCGAATACCGATAACTTGAACCCATTCTGGCCTTCCGCCTTCCCATGACAGCCTGATGAATTGCATCCATAACGGCTGAGGATGGGAACGATGTCGTTTTCAAAGTTGTACAATCGCCCTGGCTGACTGTCAGCAGCAACGGATTCTCCACTCATGGCGATCGTGTGCGGCAGTATCAACGAACTGCCAGCGATCAGCGCAATCACGAATTGTCGGTGAAGATAGCGGGTGGGAGTCAACATGTTTGACTTTTCTGGCGGGACCCAAATTCGCAAGGATGCGCATCTGGCTGTCCTCAGGATAATTGGTTTGGCAGGAACCCGCAAGTTTTCTGACCAGGAATCGCCCTTTATCTGAGTCGATCGGATTCTGAGTCGTCCCGAAGCAAGCGACCTTTGGAGTGCGGTGACTCGTCACCGCTTTCTTTTTTCAGGTCATATGGCTCTGGAAACGGCGTCCGTTTGTGCTGCCGACTTCACCTGAACCTGAAATGGAATGTTCGCTGTTTTCCAACGCCGATTGACAAAAATGCCGTGTGGGAAAGGCAAAGCGGCGACAAGTCGCCGCACTCCAAATCACTGTCGCTTGAGTCTGGATTTCTACGTGGGGTAAGCTTCCAGCTTGCCATCGCGGAATGAAAACTCAATGCTTTTCGGAAAACTTGACAAGCTGGAAGCTTATCCCACCTTAAATCAACAGAGCGCGAGCCTGCATTGCGCAATGTAGGCCGGATCCAGCCCGCCGCGCATGCCGGAACAGCGCAAACCCGAATTTCGCGTCGTGACACCTTGTCACTTTGATCTGGAAATTATCGGCGGGTGCCGCTCCGGCTTTCATTGGGTTTGCTCGGTCCGGCCTACAATCCCGTGCGCAATGCAGATTAGCCGCCGGCGCAGGCGAATTCGATTCATCCAGTCCCTGGTCTGGTCGCAATTCATTTCCTGTTTTGCCAGGAAGAACTCGGTTTTGGGAGTCCTGGGTCAGCAAAACCAGAAATGCTTGACAGGGTTACCGTTTCTTTGCACCCTGAGAAACAGTCGATGCAAGTCGATTTCCCCACATAACTTCCTGCCTTCAAATATCAAAGTTGACTGCCATGACCACGACTCGCTGTGTGGCTGCATTCGCCGTAACGATCCTGTTGACGACTGTTGTCGATGCTCAGGATGCAATCCAGTTCAATCGTGACATCCGTCCAATCTTCATGGACACGTGTTTGACGTGCCACGGACCTGACAGTGCGGCTCGCAAAGCCGATTTGCGGATGGACAAGCGGGATGCGGCAATTGAGCATGGTGCGATCAGTCCGGGAAAACCGGACGAGAGCGAAATGATCCGCCGCATCCTGAGTGACGATCCGGAGGAGATCATGCCTCCGCCGGAACTTAAAAAGCCGCTCAGCCCTGCACAAAAAAAACTGCTTATCGAATGGGTGCAGAGCGGAGCCGAATATCAGCAGCACTGGTCCTACATCGCGCCGGTGCGGGCTGAGGTCCCGGTCGTGCCGGAATCAGTCAAGGCCACGCACGCGAACTGGCCACAGAATCCAATCGACAATTTCGTGTTGCAGAAGCTGGTCGCCAATAGCCTGACACCGGCGGTCGAAGCGGATCGTCGGACACTGGCGCGGCGGGTGGGTCTGGACATCACAGGATTGCCTCCGACGCCGGAAGTCGTCGAGGCATTCGTCAACGATCAAACGCCAAGCGCCTATGAGAAGCTGGTGGATTCGTTGTTGGCCGGTCCGACCTGGGGCGAGCATCGCGGACGATACTGGCTGGATTATGCTCGCTATGCTGACTCACACGGAATTCACTTCGACAACTACCGTGAAATGTGGGCCTATCGCGATTGGGTGATTAAGGCTTTCGATGAGAATATGCCGTTTGATCAATTCACGATTGAAAACCTTGCTGGCGACCTGCTGCCAAACGCGACACTCGATCAGCAAGTGGCATCAGGATTCAACCGCTGCAACATGACGACAAACGAAGGCGGGATTATCGACGAAGAGTATGCCGTGCTCTACACCCGCGATCGCACGGAAACGGTGTCGGCTGTCTGGATGGGACTCACCGCCGGCTGTGCCACATGCCACAGTCACAAGTTTGATCAGCTCAGCCAGAACGAGTTTTATCAGATGGCGGCGTTCTTCAATAACACGACGCAAGCCGTCCGCGATGGCAACATCAAGGACACGCCGCCGATTATCACCGTGCCGATGGATGCCGATCGAAACCGGTTTGAAGCCTTGCCGCCGTTGATTACGGCAGCTCGAGCGGCGGTTGAAGAACGACGAACTGTGGCCCGCGCCGAATTCGATACGTGGGCAACCGGTGCCGCTCCAGAGACGTTGGGTACACCGGTTTCTGCGGAAGGACTGCATCTGCTGGCAGAATTGAATGAGGGCGACGGCAAGACGCTCGGGCTGACCCTCGATGACAGTCCCGTCGAAGTGACGCTGAGTGATTCTGCGAGTTGGATCGATGGCCTGAACGGCAAGGCGCTCAAAGTTCAGGGTGCCGCCTGTGAACTTCCCGACGCCGGCGACTTCGAAGGCGATGAACCGTTTTCGTGTGCCGCATGGATCAACGTTCCGGCAAATGACGGCAACGGTGCAATCTGCGCGCGGATGGATGCCGGACCACAGTATCGCGGCTGGGATTTCTGGATGCAGCAGCGCCGCATCGGGATGCACATGATCAGTGCATGGCCGGAGCAGGGCATGAAGGCTGTGAGCAAGGCTCAGGTGCCAGCAAACGAATGGGTCCATGTTGCAGTGACGTACGACGGTTCGCGCAAGGCGTCTGGAGTTCAGATTTTCATCAACGGCGCTGTGCAGGAAAAGAATATCGAAAACGACAAGCTCGACGGTTCCACAATTCGCACAGAAGCTCCGTGGAAGATCGGATCGCGCTCCGCGAGCGAACCGTTTACCGGATCAATCCAGAATCTGCGAATTCAGAGGCGAGTGCTGTCGGCAGCGGAAGTCGATTCACTCGCAAAGCTCAGCCGGTTTCAGGGGACACTGGCAAAAGCAGCGGATCAACGAACGGCAGAAGAATCGAACGAACTGTACAACTTCTGGCTGAAGAAATTTGATACAGCGTTTACGGAACGAACGGCCAGCCTCGCAGCACTGGAAAAAGAAGAAGCCGATATTCGAGCCCGTGGCACGATCGCGCATGTGATGCATGAAAAGAATGATCCGGCAACGGCGTTCGTTTTGTTCCGAGGGGAGTACGATCAGCGTCGTGATCAGGTGTCACCTGAGACTCCCAGTGCGTTTCCCCCGTTTCCGAAGGATGCGCCGCGAAATCGGCTGGGGTTCGCAAAATGGCTGCTGCAGCCTGAGCATCCGCTGACAGCTCGAGTCACAGTCAATCGGTTCTGGCAGGAAATTTTCGGCACGGGTCTGGTCCGCACGACGGGCGATCTTGGCGTGTCCGGTGAGATTCCGATCAATCAGGACTTGCTCGACTGGCTGGCGGTTGAGTTCCGTGAGGGCGGTTGGGACATGAAGAAGCTGGTGAAGCTGATTGTGATGTCCTCGACGTACCGACAGTCTGCCATCCTGACACCAGAAAAACTGGAAAAAGATCCAGCCAACCGGTTGCTGTCGCGCGGGCCTCGGTTCCGCATGGATGCAGAAATGGTGCGCGACTACGCATTGGAAGTCAGCGGTTTGCGTGTCTCAACGATCGGCGGGCCGAGCGTGAAGCCGTATCAGCCGGAAGGCGTCTGGGAATCGATTGCGATGACCGGCAGCACGACGTCTCGATATGTTCAGGATACCGGTGACAACCTTTACCGCCGCAGTCTGTACACATTCATCAAGCGGATGGCACCACCGGCGTCGCTGGATATCTTCAACTCGCCAAACCGGGAACAGTGTACCGTTCGCCGTGAGCGTACCAACACGCCTCTGCAGGCACTGGTGACGATGAACGACATCCAGTTTGTCGAATCCGCTCGTCGGCTTGCTGAGAACGCTTTGAAGCAGGGTGGAGCAACCGACGAACAGCGTCTGCAATGGGCCGGCAAGCGTTTGCTGTGTCGCGAATTCCGGCCTGAGGAACTGCAGATCCTCACGGAATCACTCGGCCAGCTGGCGGCGTTTTACGGGGATCATGCCGCAGAAGCGGCTGAGCTGATTAAGACGGGCGAATCCAAACCGGACGCCCGCCTGGATGCGACGACTCTGGCGGCATGGACGATGTTGTGCAATGAAATGATGAATCTGGATGAAGTGCTGAACAAGTAGGACGGAATGCTGAGCGGATCGGCGCTAGCCACCGTTATTGTTTCTTATGTGGGATAGGCAACGTAGGCCGGACCAAGCGGAGCGCCGTTCCGGCACACGGTCACCTGCCGGAACGGCGCTTCGCTTGGTCCGGCCTACAACCTGGTGCCGCATCATTCACAAGCAATCAGGAAAAACAATTATGAACGCTTTCGAACAATTTCGCCTGAACATGACCCGCCGGTATTTCTTTTCCCAGGGCTCAAACGTCATCGGTGCCGCTGCACTCGCGTCGTTGATGGGTGTGCCGACGAAGGCTGACGCAGCGGGAAGCCAGAGCGCGTATCTCGGTGCGGTGCCGCCACATTTTCCGGGCAAGGTCAAACAGGTGATCTACCTGCATATGGTCGGAGGACCTTCGCAGCTGGATTTATTTGACTACAAACCACAGATGAACGACTGGTACGACAAGGATCTCCCGGAATCCATCCGTAACGGACAACGACTGACGACGATGACGTCGGGGCAGGCTCGATTCCCGATTGCACCTTCGAAGTTTCAGTTTGAGAAAGTCGGGCAGTGCGGGATGTGGGTCACAGAACTGCTGCCGTGGACAAAAAAAGTTGTCGATGAAATGTGTTTCGTCCGCAGCATGTACACGGAGGCTATCAATCACGAACCCGCCATCTGTCTGATGCAGACGGGCAATCAGGTCACCGGGCGACCGTGTCTGGGAAGCTGGACGTCGTACGGCCTGGGATCGCTCAACGAGAACCTGCCGTCGTTTGTGGTGATGGTGGCGAGACCGACAAATCAGGAACAGGTTCAGGCCATCTCGGCGCGACTTTGGTCGTCCGGATATCTGCCGGGCGAATATGCCGCCACGTCGTTCCGGTCGTCCGGTGACCCGATTTTGTTTATCAACAATCCCAGCGGTGTCCCGAGCAATGTGCGGCGGACAACGCTCGACGGATTGAATCGGCTGAACCAACTGAATTTTGACCAGGTCGGTGACCCGGAAATTCAGACGCGGATTGCACAGTACGAGCTGGCGTATCGCATGCAGTCCAGTGTACCGGAACTGACGGATCTGGCGTCTGAGCCTGCTTCGACCTATGAACTTTACGGCGATGAAGCGAAGAAACCCGGAACGCTTGCGAACACAATCCTTTTGGCGCGCCGCATGGTGGAACGCGGTGTGCGGTTCGTGCAGATTTACCACAACAACTGGGATTCCCACGCCAACGTCGCCGGTCGTCTGCCGGATCAGTGCCGCGACCTGGATCAGGCAACCTATGGTCTGATCACCGACTTGAAACAACGCGGGATGCTGGATGAGACATTGATCATCTGGGGCGGTGAATTTGGCCGCACGATTTATTCGCAGGGTGGACTGTCGAAGGAAAACTACGGCCGCGACCATCATCCACGCTGCTTCACGATGTGGATGGCGGGCGGAGGCTTCAAGGGCGGAACGATCTATGGCGAAACCGACGACTTCAGCTACAACATTGTCCGCGACCCGGTCCACATTCGCGACTTCCATGCCACGGTGATGCATCAACTGGGCTATGACCACGAACGCTTCAGTTTCAAATATCAGGGCCTCGATCAACGCCTCACCGGCGTGCTGCCGGCGAAAGTCATCAATGAACTGATTACGTAACTGAACTGGTCCATGAGCGACCGAGTGTTGTTTGTGGTGCCTTCTTCGGAGTGCGAGTCGCGGAGTATTGAATGGCCCCTGGTTTCCAAATGTAGCCGTCGCGCTCCGTCGAGACGAGACTCGTGCCACGTGTATCGTCACTTGAGTCCATTTCGGCAGAATCATCATTCACGGCGAAAGCTTCCGATCGCATGATGCGGACGGATCGATCGTAGCGGAGTTGTTCAAGAGCAAAGACGTTTCGAACGTGCGGGCTCTGACGACAGCGGGCAGTCGGAATAACAGGAGTTGCCGCCAGCCTCGGTCCCGACTGCAGGGCTGAGCGGGGGAAATTCGATGTGGAAATCGTGGGGAAAGCTTTCAGCGTGCCCGTCGCAAGCTGGAAGCTCACGCCACGTTCGCATCGCATCCCGCGTCGGAGACACGGGGCACAATGAAAGGAATCTCATGCGCGCCATTGTCTGTTTTGTGCTGGCCTGTGCCAGTGTCTCTGCGTTGTCAGGCTGTCAGTGTTTTCGCTGCACTGACAAGGTCATGGATCACCTCGATGATCTGACCGACGTCAATGATTTTCATTGCGGACAGGATCATGTCTACTGTGAAAAACTGGACGTGACCCGCTGGTGCATGAACGGGCAGTGTGTTCGAAACCAACGCCGCTGAGTTTCGGCCAAATTGACTGATCAAATCTGCAACACGCAGCCTGAGTCACACGATTGTGCCAGAGTGATACCGGAAAGATCGTTGTAACCAGTCGTACTCAACAATTGGCCTCAACGAGACCTCGCGACCATTCCGATAGTTCCGGTCAGGGGGATTGTGCGACATCTGGATTCCGGGGGGCCGGTTACAGAGTTGCATGAAACTGCATGATTCTGATTCAGTCGAACTCCGTCCGCAGCAGATTCTGTTGCAGGGGGGCCGGAGTTCGATTTGCATCCAGCATGCAGTTGTCAGCTGATAGGGGGGATTATGCGACTCCGGACACGCAGCGCCGAGCCGAATGTACGACACAATTTTTCAATCTCGATTGGTCAAACACATGCAGAGCGGGTTTCCAACCTCGCAGTTTCTTCCGTCATAGCGGCAGGCTCTGCGATTGCCGACTGCAGGTTCAGACTCCTGCGGATGGTGATTTTCGGGACTGCCGTGATCGTGTTCGTCGTTGGCTCCGGAAGTTGCTCCGCAGACCAGTTAAAGGAACTTGCGGAAAAAGCCGGAATCCGGATTCTTGCGGACGGTGAATCATCAGCCGGAGCGGAAGACGAGGCACGCACGGCCATGCCGCTCAAAGGCATGACGCAGGAAAACCGCCAGCGGGCTCAGCTGATCATCAAAGAACGCAGCCAGTTCCGCCGTCTGCCATCGCTGCAGTACTCCATTGACGAACCGATGTTCCGGTATTTGCTGAAACATCCCGATGTTGCCGTCAGTACCTGGCGTGTGATGGGCATTTCGCGATTTGAAATGTGGCAGACCGGCGACATGGAATACGAAGCACTGGCGATTGATGGTTCAGAAGGCATCGCCGATATCCTGTATCAGGACGACAGCCAGATGGTGTTCGTGTGTCAGGGAAGCTACCACAATCCGCTGCTGCCGCGTCCGATGGAAGCGGCGGCGCTGATCTGGTTTCGCACGATCTACGCTCCGAATGCGGAAGGGGCGCATGTGGTCACGCAGAAAGCTGACGTGTTTGTGCGTTTTCCGTCCAGCGGCGTGTCAGCGATTGCCAAAGTTCTGACACCCGTCCTGCATTCCCTGATGGATCGCAACCTGTTCGAAGTGTCACTCTACGGCAGCATGATGTCCCGCGCTGTGCGTGACGAACCCGAATGGGTTGTCCAGGTTGCTCAGCAAATGGACGGCGTACTTCCGCAACGCAAGGGCGAACTGATCGAAGTCGCGCGGAAACCCAGAAACGTCAATCGCAATGGGAAGATGGGGCGTTCCACGATATCTGCGGCGGATCGCCAGATGATCCTGTCTCCACAGTTGTTGTTTCTTGATCCACCGGAAGAAAGCGAAGTTGCTGTTGTGCCCGCAGCATCCGCATCACCCAATCCAGGAGGTGCCGCATCAGGGCCAACCACGGAGACCGCATCGGCAACAGCCAAAAGTCCGGTGCCCGTGCGCACAGTCTCCACTTCCTTACCCGGAAACCTGACGTTGATCACGACAAAAGGTTCTTTGACGACCGACAGCTCGACGCCCGTCCGGAATGCCGGCCCGCCGAGTGAACCGACCAAACGCTCCGACGGCGTTTTCATACTGCAGCCCGCCGTCGTGCCCCCGACTGGATCGACCGCAACCGATCCAGTCGGCAGCGAATCACCCGGCTCTGCGAAATAGAGCCCGAGGATCACGTTGGAGTACAGGCTGCATACTCCTCGAGGTCACGATTGAGAGAATTGGCGAGCGGCATGCGTCAGCTTGCCGGTACAAAAACGAGGTACCGGAGGGCTTACGCCACTCCGCTCGCCAGACTCATTTCTGGCCGCGCGGCGTACAAGTGCCCAAACGTCGTCAATCCCTGGCAGTCAGGCATCCGGAATCACTGAACGCATAGGGTGCTGCAACATCCGATGTGAACCGATGCGCGGTCATCCACGCAAATCGAGTTTCCTCAGAATTCGATGGATCCGGATCAGGCAAGGGAACGCCATCCGCTTCTGCATAGAGAGTTCGAACGACGGCGACCCTTGCCGAAGCAGGGGGAATCAGGTCGTAGTCTGTGCCGCGTGTCTGCAGAATCCATGTGTTGTCGCGAAAACCGCTGATCAGTCGATCGTGAGCCGCACGCACCAGATCCTCTTTCTGAGCATCATTCAGCGCGGTGTCTCCGCGAATCGTGTTCGTCAGCTTTTGCGTTTCCGATACATCGAAACTCACCCAGCCGTACGGCGGCAGAAACGCTTCGAGCTTGCAATGTGATGGCGATGCTTTGGGAAACGGATTGAGTCCGTAGGTCACGCGCGTGGGCAACGACATCACGCGACCCATCGCGGCACAGAAACCATGATAGTCGCTGCAGTGACCGGAACGTTGTTCGATTGCATGCAGCGAACTTGCTTTCAGCGATGCCTTGTTGTGATTGTACGTAAAGTTCTTGTCGGCAAACGTCATCACAGCGCCCAGATCCAGCAGTGGATTGCGACGCTGCGGAAGTATTTCTGTCAAAAGCGAACCGAACCGGGCATCCGTGACGACCGCCTGTTGTTCGCTTCGCAGATAGGGTTCGAATTCATGGTGCCAGCTTGCAGGAGTCTGCACCTGCGCGGCATCCAGATTCCAATGCAGCTCGTGAGTCTGCACCTGCAGTCGGTGCCGAATGGTGATGGCACCAAGAGGATTTTGGAACTCAAAATACGCGAACGTGTTGCCAAACACTCCTTCCGTACCTAACTGCGGTTTCACATCGACGGGAAACGTCGTCAAGTTCGTCAGCCGCACGTTCTGCACCGTGTCGCTCGGCGGAATCGGAATCCAGACACGCAGCAGCTTTGTCTGATACGGAGCGGTCAGGACAAACACCAGTTCGCCATCCCACACGACAGGATCAGACTTTACGGCCGAACACGACTGTTTCGGATCCACCACATCACTCGCTTGGAGAAGAGAGCGTGCATCAGCCAGCAACACCATCGCCACAGCCAACCACCACAGCGTTTTCGGTCTGCCTGGTTGTTTCATATTGTTCATCTGCAAGTCTTTCTGACCGAGGAGTCTGTCCCGATACTCCAGGACCGTGAGCCGCAAGGCGCTAGCGGTCTGTTGATTTAATACCAACCCGAAGCGCCAGCGAGGCAAAAACGGCTGAATTCCTCGCTGGCGCTTCGGGTTGGTATGATCATGAGCCCCAAAAATCACTAAATCAACAGACCGCTAGCCGCGGGTAATTGATCGATCTGCAAAAACCGGCGGCTAGCGCCTTGCCGCTCACAAAACCAGCGGTAATCAGACAGACTCCCAAGGGAACCTCCACAGCCAGACCATTTCCAACCATCGTTATACTTTGCCGAACGACTGAAGTAACGTCAAACGATCGTGGCACAAGGGATTTTTGCAGGGTCAGTGGACAACGGGATTGAGCAAAAGCGGGGATTGCGTTAGATATCTGTGTGGAAAGTCGTCATAGTCCCACTGTGGGCGGCTTTCTGTCGCTCTTCACAGTTTGCATTTTTGCATTGAGGAATGTGTCATGTCCCATTTTCTGACTGAAATTCGGACAACTCTTGTCGGCGCTTCTCTGGCGTTACTGCTGTCGAGTCCATTGGTTGCTCAGGGCCAGACGCCGATCAAGGCGGAAGAAGCACGGATGCAGATTATTCGTGAGGTGCCGATATCCACAGAAGTCACAGGCAAGCTGCAGACCGTAAATCCCGGCAAAGAGGGGCTGTACGTAAAGCAGGGTGACCTGATGATCGAAGTTGCAGATGACTTGATTCGGAAGGAAGTGGCTGAGGCGCAAAAGAAGGCCGATTCGGTCGTGGAAATTGAGTTTGCGGTGGTCGCCCTCGACAAGGCAGAGGTCGATCTCAAGCAGCGTGTGGAAGCGAACCTGAAATATAAGTCATTCAGTGAAAACGAAATTCGGCAGACTCAGCTTGAAGTCCAGAAGTCGAAGGCGTCACTTGCAAAGGCACGCGAGGATAAGGAAATCCTCAGCCTGACTCTGGAAACCAAGACAGCTCAGTTAGCTCAGTATCAGGTCTTTGCACCGTTCGACGGGTTAGTGACGAAAATTCATCGCTGGCCAGGTCAGAGCGTTCGGCCAGGCGACCCGGTCATTACAATCACAGATATGTCGTTGCTGCGTGCGGTGCTGAAGGTGGATTATGAGCGTCGCGAAGAAGTCTTCGTCGGCGATTCAGTGGAAATCAGAATCGACACTGCCGGCAAATCGATCAGGCCGGAAGCCACCGATCCTGAGCCGGACCGACGAACCTCAGTCGAGAAAGACGGGAACGCTGACGATCCATTCCAGCGTGGTGGCCCATTTGCCCCGGAACCTGTTTTCTCGGCGCCGGCGCTTGAGCAGGATGGAGTTTTCATCGGCACGATCGAATTGATTCGCCCTTTGGTGGACCAGAAATCCAAGATGCTTTACCTCAATGTGGATGTGAATGTGCCAAATCGTCAGGACAAATACGGACGCTGGCTGCTGCTGCAAGGCCTGCCGGTTGAAGCCACGATCATTCCTGAGAAGCGTGCAGAATGAGCTCCGGCAACATGGTCGCTTCCAACCAGCGACCCATTCCTTTACGAAAACGTGCAGACCTGGTAGTTGCCAAAATTGATTATCTTGGCGTTGGCTATCAGGTCATCAAGGATCCCGTCGCGCTCAAGTATCATCGGCTGCAGATCGAACAGTATCGGATTCTGGAACTGCTCGACGGCGTGCGCAGTCTGGAAGCGGTTCGTGACGAGCTGAAATCTGAATTCCCGACGCTCCAGATTACACTCAGCGACATACAGCAACTGATCACCGACCTGCATCGCAAAGGGCTGGTGGTCAGCAATCGTGTAGGGCAGGGTGCCGCTGTCGTCCGGGAACGCCAGAAGACGCGCAAGGAAAAGATCAAGCAGACGATGATGAGTCTGCTGTCCCTGCGACTGCCGGGCTGGGATCCGGAACGGACGCTGCGGGCGATGATCCCATTTGTGAGCTGGATGTTTCATCCGTTCTGTGCCACTGTGTGCATCCTCTTTGTCGTTTCATCGTGGCTGGTACTGGGTGCGAATCTGGAAGTGTTTCGCGGTAAGCTGCCCGAATTTCAAAGCTTCTTTGGCTGGCCTAACCTGATGTATCTGTGGGTCACACTGGGGCTGGCCAAGATCATCCATGAATTCGGTCACGGCCTGAGTTGCGTGTATTACGGCAGCGAATGCCACGAAATGGGTGTCATGCTGCTGGTGTTCAGTCCGTGCCTGTACTGCGACGTCACGGATTCGTGGATGATGCGGAACAAGTGGCATCGGATTATCATCGGTGCTGCCGGAATGTATATCGAAGTCATCCTGTCGGGTGTCGCGATCTATGTCTGGTGGTTGACGGAGTCCGGGATGTTGCATTACCTGGCGCTCAACACATTTTTTGTGACGACAATTACAACCGTCATCTTTAACCTGAACCCGCTGATGAGGTTCGACGGTTACTACATGATGAGCGACTTTCTGGAGATTCCGAATCTCCGCCAGAAGTCTGAAAAACTGCTCCGCGAAGCGTTTTCCTGGTACTGCCTCGGAATCGAATCAAAGCCCGATCCGTTCATGCCGGAAACCGGACGAGCCTGGTTCGTCACGTACGCCATTGCGGCCTGGCTGTATCGCTGGGTGATTCTGGTTTCGATCAGTATGTTTCTGTACACGGTGCTCAAACCCTATGATCTGCAGAGCATCGGGATTTCGGTCATGATTTTTTCGATGGCCGGTATTTTCTTCAGCATGTTTCGCAGTATCTATCAAATCGTTGCCACACCTCGGATGGAACCCATGAGCAAAACAAAAATTGCCATTTCATCGCTGCTTTTTGGTGGTGTCGTCTACGTGGCTTTCAGCACACCGATTCCCTGGTATCACGAAGCCCCGTGCTTTTTGGAACCACAGAACGTTGTGATGGTACCCGCGCCTGTGAACGGCATGATTCTGGATCCGGAGGAGTACCGCAAACAATACGAAGATTTGCACAAATTTCAGATGAGCGCGAGAGAATCGGCGGTTGAAATCGCAGTTCCTTTGGAACCGGACAAGCTCATGATCGACCCTGCGAAACTGGATCTTCTGAAGGGGCTCCCGACTCCCGCTGAGTATGATCGCATTCCCCGCAATGGTGAAATCGTCGCGGCAGACGATGTCATCGTGATCCTCGAAAGCCCCGACGATCTGCGAAGACATGATGAACTTCTCCAGCACGTTTTCAACTGGGTCTTCCGCACCCAGGAAATCCGTCAATACATTATCAACGAAGATCCTGCGGGTGAAGGCGTAGCGATTGCCGAAGCGCTGGAACTGGAACAGCAGATTCAGAAGACCGTGCGTCTGAACCTGCAGCGTGTGGTCCGCGCGACAACCGGTGGAACGCTCGTGGCCGCCAAGCGTGTGCCGGAACCGCCGCGGAATGACGTTGATGCGATGAAATTGGGTCGCTGGACCGGAACGCCGCTCGATCCTGAGAATGCCGGGTGTCTGATCGAAGCCGGGCAGGAAATCGCGAGCATCGCACCTTCAGAAAGACTGCACGCGGTCATGTACATTGATCAGGGTGACCGCGATGATCTGCAGGATGAAATGCCGCTGGAGATCAAGTTGGACCACCTGGCGAATATCACCTTTCTGACCCGCGTGGACCTGATTTCGCCCAAGGGTGAAGTCATGGCACCGGAATCTCTGACGACCCGTTTTCATGGGCCGCTGGCAACAAAGGCCAATCAGCAGGGGCAGGAACAACTGGCAAGCACGGCTTATCGCGCGATCGCAGAGATCTACTTCGCTGAAGTAAGCACTCAGCCCGAAGCACACCTCTTGAAACCGGGGATGAGGGGGAATGGGCGTTTTATCATTTCCAACCGTACAGCGGCGTACTGGATGTGGCGTTACTTAAACGAAACGTTCCGTTTTCGGGTTTAGTGGGCCATCAATCCTTGATTTTTTGGTAGGCCGGACCAAGCGCAGCGCCGTTCCGGCAGGTTTCTGGCAATTGCCGGAACGGCGCTGCGCTTGGTCCGGACTACAGACTCGACCCAAATTCTTAGTCCTGAAGACGCACTAGCTTCCGGATTGCAGAAAAGTCTGACGAATACGCGGTTCTGAAGATCCGTGAATACACGACGGCGTTCTGATTGGGTATCCTGCCGGGCTTCGTTTTGGCCCGATGATGCGTCGTGTGGACTGAGATCTCGGCGCCCAGGTTTGAGTTTTGACTGATACCACGCTTGTTTCGTGGCTGGATTCTATGGAAAACCGTCGCCTCTTTACGTTTCTCATGACGTCGTTGCTGTTCATGATTCTCTGGGGGCAGTATCTCCAGCCGAAGTTCTTTCCGGAGAAGAAGAAGCCCAAAGCCGCTGATCAAAAAGTCGCGGATGCCGCGAAAGCTGATCCTCAGCAGGCAATCGTCGCAGAAGCCAGCGATCCTGCCAATCCGAACGCATCGCCCGACGCTGATCCTGTCCAACCAGTGGCTGAGCTGATAATTCCGGACTATCCGAGTCAGGAATTCACCCTCGGATCCATCGACCCGAAAAGCGGTTACGCTCTGGCAGTTGATCTGACTTCCACCGGAGCTGCGATCGAGAGCGTGCGGTTGACTTCGCCACAGTTTCGAGATCTGCAGGACGAAACATTGCAGGCCCGGATCGTGGGAAACAACCCGACGCCGGATCGCACGTTTTCCACGGCCTTCGCCGTCATCGACAAGCAACTTGAACAGGCCGGAAAGTCGCTGGAGACGACGAACTGGAAACTGGCGGGAACAGACGAAAACGAAAAAGGTTCCTCTGCAACCTTTGAATATGAAGCACCAGACAAGTCACTGCGAATTCGCAAGACGTACACACTGCCGAAACTCAACCTCACCGGGAAGGACCTTGAAAAAGCGTGGCGCGATGATGCCTCATTTTACACACTGCAGGTCGCGATTGAGATGACGAATCTGTCGGACAAGCAGAAGTCGATCGAATACGAGATGCAGGGGCCGGTCGGTGTACAGCTGGAGAATGAGGAACATACATCGAAGTACCGCGATATCCACATCGAATTCATTGACGGCACAAAAGGCGCAACGACGGCGGCTGGCACGGTCCGGAGTTACGTCGATGAAGTCGAAGAGGAAAAAGGTCAAACGCTGCCCCAAAAAGAGCAGTTTGATTTCCTGCGGGAAGAAAAAGAATGGACGTCCGCGTTTCGCTACGCCGGAGTGGACGTGCAGTTCTTCGCGGCCCTGATTGCGCCGCTGGATGATCGTCCCGATGAAGTTCGGTCAGATTCCGCAACCAAATGGATTGAACGTACGTTTCCGGTGCTGATCTGGACTGATCCGACTGAGGCTCGGAAGTCCGATGTCAGCATTCGCATGGCATCCAACCCGGTGGTGTTGAAACCGAAGGGCGATGGGGATTCGATCACCCACAAGTTTGCCTTCTTTGTGGGGCCCAAGCGTCGCGAACTTCTCGACCCGGCACCGATGTCGGCCGGTCAGGTGCTGAATTACGGCTGGTTCGGATTTGTGGCACGAGGCATGCACTATCTGCTGGACACGTTTTATACGTTTGGGCTTCCGTACTTCCTGGCAATCATTTCGTTGACGGTCCTTGTCCGTGGCTGCATGTTTCCGATTTCCCGCAAGCAGGCCATCAGCGCGGCGCGCATGAAGGAACTGCAGCCAAAGCTGACGGAGCTGAAAGCAAAATATGGGGACGATCGCGAAAAACTCGCGAAGGCTCAGATGGAACTCTGGCGGAAGCATAAAATCAATCCGATCGGCGGCTGTCTGCCGTTGTTCCTGCAAATGCCTATTTTCATCGGTCTGTACACGGCGCTCAATTCGGCAGTGGACCTGCGGCTGCAGAAGCTGCTGTGGATTAAGAACCTTGCCGGACCCGATGCTTTGTTTCGCCTGCCGTTCAATGTGCCCTATCTGGGGTATGATTTTAGTGTGCTGCCGCTGTGTACAGTTGGTCTGTTTCTGACACAGCAAAAAATGTTCATGCCGCCTGCCACTGATGAACAGCAGGAAGCACAGTACAAGATGATGAATATGATGACATTGTTCATGGGTGTGATGTTCTGGCATCAGCCAGCAGGGCTGTGTATCTATTTTATCGCGTCGAGTCTGTGGAGTATTGCGGAACGCAAGCTGCTTGGGGCCGGCTCCATGACACCAACGTCCGGAGCCTCGGTGGAAGTGATCGAACCCGAGAACAACTCAAAGCCAGCCGCGAAACTGAAAGCAAGTCAGGCGGCCTCACCGGCACAAGGCCGAAAGGTCCCCGGCTTTCTGAAGAAGCTGCTTGATGCCGCCCAGACCGCACGCGATCAGGCGGATCAGCAACGCGAAAAAGAAAGCCGCAAAGGCAAAAAACGCTGAGTCTGCCTTCCTCTTCAATCCCACGCAATTGTCACATCGAAATGCAGCCGGAATCAATCAGACTTCAAAGCGGAAATCTCACCGCGTCCGTTCGCACCGACGGCGTGAAACTCCTGGTGGGAACTCATGAACCGTCGCAGCCATTTGCCGAACAATGCCGCAACGCGCTGCTGGCGCCGCTGGGGCTACCGGAACTTTCACGCTGCGTCGTGCCGGGGGATTCAGTCGCGATCGTCATAGATCCGGAAACGCCACATCTCATAGAGCTGCTGATCGCTGTGTGCGAACAGCTGCTGTCGGTCCCGGACAGTGGAATCGCACTCTCATTGCTGCTGCCGCCGGATCCTGGCAGTGCGGGTTGGAGTCAAGTTGTTGAAAAACTGCCATGGCACCTGCAGCAGCAACTGACAGTCCATGTCCATGATCCGTCGGCGACAGATCAGTTGAGTTATCTGGCAAGTTCGGCCGCCGGTGACCGATTGTATCTGAATCGCAGAATTTCCGACGCGGACCTGGTGGTCACGATCGGGATTGTGTGCTTCGACAGTCTGCTCGGATATCGAGGAACAACCAGCGGTGTTTTTCCATCGTTTTCTGATACGGATGCCATTCAGCAGGCAAGGACTCAGGGACATCCTGAGCTCACGCCGGAGCAGCCGCGACCTTACCGACAACTGGTTGATGAAGTCGGCTGGCTGCTGGGCACGCAGTTTTCCGTTCAGATCGTGCCCGGTCCGGGCGACACACCGCTCGCGATTCTGGCGGGATTGCCGGAAGACGTCATGACTGCCGGCAAAGACCTAGTCGATCGGGTCTGGCGTGTCAAGCCACGTAAAGAAGTCGATGCCGTTGTGCTGTCAGTGCCATGCGATGCGTCATCCGGATGGAAACAATTTGGAAATGCGATCGAACTGGCGACAAGACTTGTGCAACCCGATGGACGGATCATTGTCGTCGCCGATCTGCCGGTTCCGGAAGGTCCCGGTGCGACCATGCTGCGACGCTGCCAGGATGCTGAGGAACTGCTGAAACCATTACGCCGTGAACCTGGTCCGGATGCGGTTGAAATCACGCAGCTCATCAACACGCTCCGTCACGCGCGCGTCTATCTTTACAGCAACATGCCGTCAGACATCGTGGAAGAACTTGGCATCATCGCGATTGAAGATCCCGCCGAGCTGCAACGACTCACGACTGCAGCAAAGTCCTGCGTTGCGTTGCCCAATGCCAACTATGCATGGATCGGTTAACCAGCATTGCGCACGGTGTAGGCCGGATCAAGCCCGCCGCTGATGCCGGAACAGCGCAAACCCGGATTTCTGGTGATGACACCCTGTCACCCGGATCCAGGATGAATTGGCGGGCGCCGCTCCGGCAATCTTTGGGTTTGCTCGGTCCGGCCTACACAAGTGCTTCGCGGTTGATGCAGTTCATCATCCAGTGATCGAGCATCCGGACTTCGCTGCCGGTTGGATCGACGGGCTGTGCGGTCAGTTCGACGTCCACGTTTCCGCCCGCAGACCTGAGGATTCGCACGGCCTCCACGCTGCGCCCCAACAGATCGCCGGGGCAACTGCGGGAGATGCTCATCAGTAGTGGTTTGCCACGCAGGCCCGTCAGACGTTCTGCCTTCAGGCAGTCACTTTTGCAGGCCGGGTCCAGCAGGATGCCACCGGCAAACCATTCCGGCCGTTGCACGAGCATTTGCAGCGCGGCATCGGCACCACAGCCGGAACCTGCCAGAAAAATGCGCTCGCTGTGAATATGAAACGCCTGTCGCAGTCGACACGTCGTGACGTGCAGCAGTTCCTGCAATGGCACTGATCCAAATTTCAGCGACGAGACGTCCCAGCGAAATCCGCCCGCTGTTTCATCCATCCGGTTACCACGCAGTGCCAGTCCGATGTAATTCTGCGAACTGACAGCTGACATCACTTCTTCCAGCTGATCTTCGTCATTCGCATCGCTGTGAAACCACACGACGAGGGGATAGGCGTAACCTTCTTCGTAACGTTCAGGAACGTAGATCGAAACTGGCCAGTCAGATTCTGCGACCGAACCGGAGCACTGCGACGGGCAATCATGCGACTGGCTCCACGATTCGTAAACTTCCCGCAGCTCTGTCGGAAGCATCTCCAGATCAATGTCCGGCAACAGGGATTCCAGTTCACCTGACGAGAACGACATGCTTCGAACGCGATTAAACATGTGAAAGACTTCCGTGATTTAGAAAAGTATGAGTAGGGGAGGACACATCAAAACCAGGTACTTGAAGTTCATCCTGACCTTCATTTGAGTTATCTTCTGATCAGCCCCGGGGCCGATCAGTATTCCGTTTTGAAAATCACCTGTCTGATTTCGTTCAGAGGAAAGTGTTTTCCAGGACAGGCTGTCGCTTTCACCGAAGCATGCCCCATAAGCCTTTCCGGAGTAATCCGGTGACGAGCCGCGAGAACTTTTACCAATGACTTAAGAGAATTGATCTGTGCCTTTGACGGGTGAGTGTCTTCAAAATTCCCAATGAGGCAGATTCCGATTCCGCGAGCGTTAAACACTTCGTTTCCGGAATGAGCCCCATGGATCTGCTCCTGCCAGCGAAACGTCGCCTGCACGGTTCCGTCCGGCATTCCCAGACCGTTGCCGATCAAAAAGTGATAACCAATGCCCAGCCAAGGGTTTCCTTCTGCGTCCCTGCGATTCAAATGTTCTTCGTGAATCGATTCAACACTGCCGGATTCCGTGGCTGAGTGATGCAGCACGATGTACTGCCATTCCGTTTCTTCAACTTCTGCCATCCACGACCGTTTCGAATCCGTTGGTTTCGTTTTCGTACGTCCTCCGGATAAGCCTCGTACAGTCGCCCCGGAAATCATCCACGATCGATTTTCCTGAGCCAGCAAGTGATCGGTAATGCTCCTGACAATGACCAGCACACCACAGACACCAATCACCACAATCAACCGATGGACGAGTTTTCGAAAACTGTTTACCACTTTTCTGTCGTGGTTGAATTGCTTAGCCACAGTTCAGATCGCCCGTCCAGAACCTGATCCTCCGTGCTCCTGCGATTCATGTTTTCTGGAAACCAGAACCGCAAATTTGTGAATCAGGCACGCGACTCTACAAGGCTCCTGCAAACGTGTCAATGTCCTGTATTTTGAGGGCATTCCGGTGCGGCTTGTGATGGTTTGAGCAGGTTGATTTCACGCGGTTTGCGCTGACTTTGACGGCGTCTGAAAGGGCTTACAAACTGCCCGGATCACCTTGATCGCCCCAATCGTTACAACCTCAGCGATTTCAGCGTTTTCGATACCCGACATTTCAATTCCACTTCAGTTTTGTGACCGGCGGGAACACGGGGGCGAAACGTCAGGTCGGACCAGCCGCTATTCTTACTCGTTCCGAGGCTCCAGCCTCGGAACGCACTGGACGGAGGCTCCTGCCTCCTCAGACCAACAAACGAGGCGGGAGCCTCGGAGGCAGTGCGTTCCTGGGCTGGAGCCCTGGAACGAGAACACGGGCTGTGTGACCAGGCCAGATGAGTGATACCCTGTTGAAATGCGAACCAGCGTGATTTTACACGGAGGGCTAACGCCCAGCCGCTCGCCGCTGAGTCAATCGTTTCACGGTGCCAGCCGCTGGATTGACCATGTGTCGTCAGTCTCTGGCTCGTAGGCAAATCGGTCGTGCAGGCGGTCGTCACCGGCCTGCCAGAATTCGAATCGGGATGGAACAATGCGGAAGCCGCCCCAGAACGACGGCAGCGGAACCTCACCGCCCTGGAACTTCTGTTTGATTTCAGTCAGTTTGGCCTGCAGGATTGCGCGCGAAGAAATAGTGGAACTCTGTGCCGAACACCACGCTCCCAGCTGGCTGCCGCGAGGCCGGGTGACAAAATACTTCAGCGACTCCATGGTCGATACCTTTTGTGCCGTACCTTCGACCCGGATCTGCCGGTGCAGTGGTGCCCAGTAGAACAGCAGGGCCACGTTGGGATTTTCGGCAATGTTCCGAGCTTTTCGGCTGCCGTGGTTCGTAAAGAACACGAATCCCTGCTCGTCCCATACCTTGAGCAGCACGGTTCGGAGGGATGGTGCTCCCTTGTCTGAAACCGTCGCCAGACTCATGGCATTCGGTTCATGCAACCCGGCATCCGTGGCCGCCTGGAACCAGTTACCAAACTGACGAAACGGGTTTTTGTCGAGATCCTGTTCACGCAGTTCCATCGATTATTGATCCGCAAAAGATATTATTCGAACTTGTTTTCGCGACGTGGAACCGGCATTGTCTCCGAAACTGCGGCGTCTGACAAATATCCGGAATTCGCTTAGAGGGAAGTTCAGGACAGAACCGTCACCCCGGCGATGATTCTAAACTCGCTCAGTATTGAAGTTGGCATCTGGGCCGAAGGCCAACACCTCATCGTCGTCGCCAGCCGGGACGCGGTCAGCGCCGGGATCTCGGTTGCCACCGGCGATTCGCCGAATCTGACAAAGAACAAGTGATCGGGATTCCGTGCCTGTGAGCGTGGATAACTGGTGGAAAGGCGGATGAACCTGTACCTTGCAGTGGCGTTACCTCGTTTAACCGCGTGGGCATCGCCCCGCGCTTTGCCTCACAAGCGCGGCCCGATGGGCACGCGGTTAAACGAATTACCACTTACATCGTGAAGAAATCCGTCCCTTGATTGGAGATCCGCAAATGCCTCGTCAACACGGTGTTGTTTCCGGAATTGTTCGATCCATACTTCTGGTCAATATGGCTTCACTGTGGATTGGCTGCAGTGAATCAAATGAAGCCGTCAATTCGCGGACTGTGCCTGATTCGTCAGTCGTCGATTCATCCTCGCCCGTTACGGCCAACGTTGACATCAGAATTCCAGAACCTTCAGCCGCAGCCGCACCCGACAACGTACCGTCTGCACCCGCCACAGCAGACGCCGCGCCGGTCGTGACGGAACCATCAAAGCCCAAACGGGAGCCGATCTATGTGGAAGAAGCCAACGGTGAAGTACTGATTTCTGCCGCGCTGAAGAAAGCTCAGCGAGATCACAAACATGTGCTCATCGAATGGGGCGGGAACTGGTGCGGATGGTGCTACAAACTGCACGACGTCTTCCACAACGATGCCGACGTGCATCCGATCGTGCATGAAGAGTTCGAACTGGTGCTGATTGACTCCGGCAAAAACGCAGATTTGATGCGTGAGTATGGCGGAGAGGATCGTCAGTTCAGTTTCCCGCATCTGACGGTGCTGGACGAACAGGGCGCGGTGCTGACGAACCAGGAAACCGGTTCGCTCGAAGAAGGCCCGAAGCATGATCCAAAGCTTGTTAATCAGTTCCTTCTCGCATGGATTCCTGCAAAAGTCGATGCTGAACAGTTGCTGGCCGACTCATTGCTGAAGGCGGCGGCTGAAGACAAGTGCGTGCTGGTTCGAGTCGGAACACCGTACTGTGGCTGGTGTAATGTATTGGCTCAGTTTGTTCAGGACCATGAATCACTCATTTCGACCGACTATGTCGATATCAAGATCGACACGATGCGAATGACGAATGGCGAACAGGCAGCGGCGCGATTGGCACCCGGTGAATCTGGTGGAGTTCCGTGGATGGTGATTCTTGATGCATCGGGAAAAGTACTTGCGTCATCACACGGCCCGGATGGCAATATCGGATATCCCTATCAGCCGAACGAGATCGCTCACTTCATCACGATGCTCCGCGACACCCGCAAGCGATTGACGGATGCCGATCTGGACGCTATTGCCGCCGATTTGAATGCCTACCGGGACAAACGCGAGGCGAAGGGACAATAAGCCTTTCTGCGGCCAGGAATGAAGCAGCGGCGAGCGGCTGGGCGTCAGCCCTCCGTGTATTCACACACGCGCCACGGAGGGCTCACGCCCAGCCGCTCGCCATTGTCAATTCGCATCGCGTGAAGAACAGGCTTTCGCCGTAAGGCGAACCTCCATGGGTCGCACATCCGCTCCACGTCGCCGCGTGGCCGCGAAGTCCTGCTCGGCAAGCAGGACCTACCGAAATCGGCGACTACACCCGTCTCACAGGATCAGTTCGCGTGCATTCGACGAATCGCCGCGATTTGACTAAATTGCCGCCCCGACACAATGCCTTCACGACGCAGCCCGATTTTTCCTTCATGCAAGTCTCTTCGTTCCCATGACCACAGAACTTCCAAAGACGTACGAACCCGCCGCCTCACAGAATCGCTGGGTTGAACACTGGCTGTCCAAGGGCTACTGCAACGCTGATCCGACTCCCGGCAAGGAACCACACACGATCATGATCCCGCTGCCGAACGTGACGGGAGCCCTGCACATGGGGCACTGTCTGAACG
>CAZFDW010000007.1:0-41661 GCA_964517865.1 uncultured Chitinophaga sp. | reverse complement strand
GTCGTCGATGCGGTGATCAGTTCTTCGTACTTTGCCAGTACTTCGGCGTAGTCACTGCGTACGGTCCGGATGTTGATCACGGTCGGGCGAGTTGCAAATTCCAACTGGATCGCGCGTTCAAGTCGCTCGGCTGCCAGTCGTTTGCGTCCGGAGTCTTCGGCCAGCTTCGCTGCAAATCGCCAGAGCCCAGGGACTTGATCGGCCATGGGAAGTTCCATGACCTGATCGAGCAACTTGTCAGCTCGCGGGTCTTTCATTCGTCGCAGTTGCTCGATGGCGTAGAGCGAAACGTCGGGACGTTCTTTTGCATCGAGCGATGCCAGCAGCAGCGTCATCATCTGATCGGCGATGTTTGTGTTGCCAAGTTCCCGCATCTGCACGGACATGGAATGCAGTGTCATCAACATGTGAGCATCCACCAACTGCTGCGCGGTTTCCAGCAACAGTTCGTCGATCTGCTTCTGGCCGTTGTTGCTGATGCAGGCATTATAGAGTTCTGTTCCGATTGGCGGGACAAATCCCTTTTCAAGATGAGCGTGCAGCCATTCTTTGAAAAGTATGCGACCTTCGTCATGCTGGCCGGCGGCGAAGAGCGCCGTCATGCGATCGCGGCGTACCATGAGTCCGATTTGCGGATGCTGTTCGAATCGCTCGGCGGCTTTGGAATACGCCGCGAGAAATTCGGGGGGGTTCAATCGCGGTCTCATGACGCTCATCAGGCTCCAGCCCATGTCTGGTGTGCGACACGATGCAATGAATTCCAGCGTGCGAGCCACTTCCTGCTGTACCTGAGCATGAGTGAGATCTTTCGTGGCAGTCTCAGTCAGCCAACGAACATATAGATTGCGTGCCGTCGCCATCCGCTGCAGAAAGCTGCCTTCGGGTGCGTCGATTCGAAATTCATTTGCATCATCGCCGTCACGCAGCCAGTTCATGTACTGCCGCACAAACTGTTTCAGGGCGGAACCTTCCACGGGCGGTCGCAGGTCGAAAGCGATGTTGCCATTTTCATTGGGCGAGCCCGGTGGCGTCAGCCCCGGGGTACTTTGCGATTCTGGAGCCGAAGCTTTCGGCACCGCCTCCTGCACCAAGGCGTGCGGAAATCGGCACAACAACACATAGATCCCGTCGCGAGTATCGCCCTTATCGATGAATCGCTTCCGAGCGATCTCAACCACGCGCGCTCCGTTCCCGTTGGCCATATAGGCCAGCATCAGCGAAACAGCGTCGTCTTCTGACAAATCTGCATCCAGTACGCCGACCTGGCCCAGGTCGGCACCCTCCCTGGCCACGATCACTTCCGGAGTCCGCACCGGCATCGGCAGCACAACCAGCCCATTCAATTCCGGCACCAACTGCGGGACAGCAGCTGTCGATCGATGCAGATTCAGCACCGCCAGTTCTTTGCCGTCAGAATCCAGGATCCTGACAGTGCCATTCGCGTCATATGAGATGGAGTGCAGGATCTTGCCCGATGCCTGTTCGACGAATCGGCGTTCCGCCAAACGGCCATCGGATGCGAAGACCAGGTGCAGTGTGAGCGGCAAGGCGCTAGCCGCCGGTGTCTTCTCGCTTTCCGTCGCAGTCGTACCGGAGGGCTGACGACCACCGCTCGCCGGGCTGATGCTGTTCGGCACAATCGAGATCGTCCGTTCATCCACCGCCACCACATCGGCTCCGTGAGCCAGTTCATCGGCCAATGGCAACAGCCATGGCACGATCGCTGTGAAGTCACGATGATGGAACCGACTGAACGGGCGCTTTGCAGCAAGGCCGATCTCACGATAGACATGCCACAGGGATGAGCCGTCGCACACGACATGCTCACGCAGGCCCTCTGAGACCACACGTTCCCAAACATGTCGGCCAGAACCGTCGTAGTGAACCGTGATGCCCGCTTCACCTTCGCGGCCCGGAAGCGTGATTGATTCCCAGCCGCGTGAACGTGATTTTTCAATCAACGTACGGGCCGCATCGTCCACGCGTCCCGGCTTCGCATTTGAAATCTCAAATTTGAAATTTGAAATTTTTGCAAGGCTCTCCGCCTCAACCACGGCCAACACGTCGGCCGACGATGTATTTAGTCCCGGTGCGTGAGAGATCAAATCGCCGAATAGAATCGCGTTGACACCCAGGGAATGGGGCGATGGAGTTTGAAACGTTGGCAATGTGACGAGCTCCGTATCTGCAACAACGCTGTCAGCTGACCAACGATGCGAACCAGGAGAACTCTGACGCGTGATTCGGACTTCCTGCTGCTCCGGACTTGCAAGGCGAATTCCTCCCCAAGAGAGATTTTCGGTCCGAAATCTCCCACGAGCTTCTTCGCCTGCACGTTCAGCAGGCCGAAAGGGAAATCCGTCCGCTGTCCCTGGACCAGATCCCAGAGTTGGTAAAACAAAACGCCGGAGTTCAATCGCTCCAGACAACCCTGACGACGGACGCTCACCAAGGGACATTTCGTCTTCGAACAGAACTGCTGGCAATCGCAAATCCGCAAGAGACTCCCTGTCCAGGTTTTCAATCAACCCCTGCACCCGCGCAACATCAGCCTCATTTCCTTTAAGGATCAAGAGCCCAATATCCGGCATTTGTTGAACATTGATCTCACCTCGCAGATTGATCGCGGGATCAGAAAAGTCCGATTCCCATGGGTCAACCAGCATGGTCAGATCGTCCAGGGTCCGGCCCAAAGGCACGGAATAAACTGTCGCGGGATCCGACCATTGACCACTCGCCAAGCGAGGAAGTGGCATCGTCAGAAAGCGTCTGCCTGGCTCCTGAGTCTGAAATGACAGGCGATCCTCAATCGACATGGTTATCGAACCTGCATCCTGAACTTTGAAGTCGAAATCTACGCCAGTCTGTTCGTTCAGACGCCGCTCAAACATATTTTTACCGAAGCCTGCTACAATTCCATCGCCATCAGTGTCAGTGTCGAACCCAAACGAATTTCCAGATGAATCAAACCACATGTTGCCGTTTCGTTGCAGGCGGTCCCAGTGGTTCATTGAGCCATTTTCAGATCCAGGGCTGAAATCGTTGGCCCCTCGATACATGAAGTAGTTCAGGTATTGGGCTTGCGGCAATCGCTCGTCTGCTTCAACACCCGACTGAGGAACGGCGTATCTTATTGATCCGTCCCCCAATGCAATCTGCGAAAGATTCCATTTAGACCACTGAGGGCGTTCAATTCGCCTGATCGTTGACATCACATCGGCGGGCGTCTTTGGTCCGTCTGTCGTGACATCTTCCGTCGCAGCAGCCTTGTCGGTGTTTTCCACTGCGACTTCGATCTGCTCCGGGCACGAATACAACGCCCAGTGGTCTTTGCGGCCTCGGTCGATGTTGAACTGCGTGTACATTTCTTCGTTTTCGAGCACCAGCAGAGACGTGAAGGGGCTCATCACGTACATGGATTTGCTGAGTGCCACGATGGCGTCTCGATGCTGTTCGGCGTCTTCCGCCAGCAAACGATCGATCTCCAGCTTTGCCCAGTGACGAGGCAGATACGTGGCCTGATCTTTGACGTTGGCGACCGGAATTGTCTGAGTCCATGGTTGGCCGTTCAGCGTCCCGGTGACGGTGACGGACGTTGGCAATGGTTGTCCTTCGGGGATTCGGCAGATTGCGGCGAGTTCTTCGCCATGTGTGATGGTGTCGGAAAAGAGGAGAAACTCGGGAGATTCTGATTTCAAATTTGAAATTTCAGATTTCAAATTCTCGCCGCTCGCTCCTCGCTCCTCGCTTCTCACCGCCAAATTCACAAGTCTCGGCGAGTGCAGCCTCGAAAACACATCAAACGCACGCCACGCGATGTCTTCGTCGGGATTGATTTGAGCGCTCAACCCTCCCGTGCGAGATGCCGCCTGTTTCATCATTGCCTGGTTCCAGCGACGACCAACTCCGATGCCAACGTATTGCGTTTCAGCGGGAATCATGGCGGCGAGCTTTGCGGCATCGCGTTCGCCGAGTGCGGGCATGCCGGAGCCCAGGTGAATAAGCACAGGCGAGCGGCTGGGCGTCAGCCCTCCGAGTGCTTTTTCGTCGCCTTGCGATGCCCCGTCACCATCTCCACGGAGGGCTGACGCCCTGCCGCTCGCCTGCAACCCAGCCTCCAGATCCAGCGCACCAACAAGATGCACGTTCTCCAGATATTTGACCGCCGCCGCGACGTTTTCCGCACTGCACAACTGTTGTTCGTCAGCATACAACGCCGCGCGACTTGAAGCCGTCACGATCGAAAACGTGTCGGAGTGTTCCGCGTTTTCCAGCAGCGTACGAATGATCTCAATCTGTGCCCGAGCCAGCAACGGACTGCGGTCACCGGCATGTTCGAAAAGGAAAACCCAGTGATGCGGCTGACGCTCCATTTCGCCGGGAAGATCCGGTCGCAGGCGCAGCATGAGGTATTGCTGAGCGTCGTGCGTGAATGTGGAAGTCACACTCGGCGAGCGGTTGGGCGTCAGCCCTCCGTGTGCGTTTCTTTTCTCACGTGAATCCACTTCATTGCCACGGAGGGCTGACGCCCTGCCGCTCGCCTCAGTGATTCTTAAAACCAGGTCTCGATCCATTAACGCATTCTTCAACGCGGCATCGAGGACCAGATCTCCTGCATCTTCCATCGGCGTCATCGTATGAGACTGCGAATGCCATTCAGATCCGGCTCCGCCTTTAATTCGCACATGCGCCGACCAGTCCCGCACTGCATCCATGGTATGACCTGCGGGAAAGCGATACTGAAGCTGACCTTCGGCGGAATTCAGTCGTTGCGAATAGCTCAGCACAATGCGTTTTTCCTGACGTGGTTCCAGCGGGAACACGCGCATCTTGAACGTGCTGCCATCGACCCATTCGAGCAACGCAGGGTCCAGCATCTTGCGTTTGATCTCTTCAAACGTGTTGCGAGCATGATCGCGTTCTGCCATGCCGCCTTCCATCAGTTTGCCATTCACATACATCGCCAGCCGCGAGAGCGACGCATCTGTGGGCAAAGGAAAATGAAACGTGCCTTCCAGCCGACTGTGCGTATGATTGAAGTATGTCTGATCGATCGTCGTTCGCGCGAACCCGTCTTCGATATGCACATCAATGTGATAATTCCGCAGACTCAGTTTCGAACTCTGCCCTTCCGGATCGACCGTCACCAGGGCTCCGCCGGAGTATTCGCTCTTCGGAACCAGCGGTCCCGTCGCTGCGGCCATGAGGTCCCGAGTCCACTCCAGTGCTGCCGATGCCTGCGGTGCCGAAGCGGAAGTGTACTCATCGGCGGCTCTGACCTGTTGTCCGGCCCCCACGACGTCATCGACTCCTGAAATCTTCACTTTCCCCTGCGTCACCATCACGTCCGTTTCGGAGTCGTCAACCGATACGGAAAACTTCGTCCCCAGGGCTGTCACGGTACGGTTCGGCGTGACGACTTCAAACGGCAATGCGCCTCGATGCTCCTTCGCGAGAATTCCCGCCACGGAGTGTCGGGGCACACTGTCAAATGCCGGCACCACCTCGACAAAGACTTCGCCCCTCGTCACCTCAACCCGCCGTTCTGTGGTAATCTTCACCTGCGACCCGCTGTTCACATACATCACAGAACCGTCCGGCAGCGTGACTCGACGACGTTCCAGATCACCTGTTGCGATTTCATCACCTACGGCAACCTTGACAGGGGGCACTGCAACCGATAACGGTTTCGCCGTCATCCAGTAGCTTTGTCCCTGCCGCGTGGAAAGTCTGCTTCTTGAATCTCGTCGCAGAACCGACATAATTGTCTTCGAGCGTTGATCATTCTGAGAAATCCCGCTCCTTGAGGACGTAGCAGGTGTCAGCACAATGACCGACACCAGTGCCAGGATGGACGCCAACAGTGCGGCAATCGCAGGTATCCTGATCGGTCGTGGAGGTTCGTTGGTTGTCGCGGAAACTAATCGCGGACGCTGATCGCCCGGAAGCATCGGACTTTCACTACGTGCCGGAGTCTGCGGCGTAGTAATGAGCAGACGATGCACCCTGCCGACGATTCGCTGTGTTTGTTCATCACTCAGTGCCATCGACGGCTCAGACGAAATCAGCAGTGATTCGATTTCATCATCGCTCAATGCGTCCGGACCGATCGCAGCGGTCAACAGGCGACGAAGTGGTGCGTCGGTCGGATTTTGCGGTTCGTCGTTCATAGAAAGCCTCTCAGTCGAGATTTCAAATCTCAAATCTCAAATCTGGAATTTAGAAATTCCGAAGCGCTGGCAGGAATCGAGCGATCAGAGGTGAGTCGTATCTTGAACTCCATGTCCTCGGGCGATCAACTCGCGTCTCACGCGGTCCATCGCACGCTTGCGGTAAACTCGCACGGTCGATGCCGGCAAGCCAAGGTCATCCCCAAGCCGCTGGCTGCAGGCCACATCGTCTCGCGCCGCGGCGTCGGCGAGCAGAATGGCACGCTGCACTTCCGGAAGTTCGCTCAGCACTTCCTTCAAATCGTGATGGACTGCCGTGGGAGGTGACACTGTGTTCGCTACAAATTCTGAATCAAAGACCGATGGAGAACGTCGCTGTGAAATTCCCGCGAGCGAATCGTCGGAATTCACTTCCCTGGCACGCGCCTTCTGCCAGCCCATCCGCAACACATCCCGCGCAGCGTTCTCACAGATGCGATACCACCAGACGCGCAGTGACGCGCGATCCACTTGATAACGATCACGGCTGGTCCATAATCGGAAAAGTCCCATCGAAAGGACATCTTCCAGATCTTCTTCCCTTAACACATCCCGAAATCGCCGTCGCAGAAGTCCGAGAATTCCGGCACCGAACGAGCGCAGGATGTCGTCGAGGCAACCCTGATCATTTTCCAGCAACCGCTGAGATAAATCCGCGTCTTCGGTGAGTTCCATGCGTCCGGGCATCCGAAAAACGCCTTTCCGATCAATTTGGCAGCGGTCGAGCAGCGTGTTCTTTTTCTATCCGGAACACTATACGCGATGCCGTTACAAACAGGGAATTGGTGAGTCGCGATTGATGCAGTCTCGTCTCTCAGAGATTCGCAACCAGGCGCCGCCACGCAATTTAGGGTTTCGGCGCGAACAGGCATTCTCACTCTGGGCCCTGAACAAGCGACCTTGGGAGTGCGGTTACTCGTCACCGCTTTCTTTTTCAAGTAATCTGGCTCTGGAAACGCCGCACTCCAATTGACTGTCGCTTGCTTCAGGCTTAGACGCGATGCACAGCTATGCGCCGTAGTCGCGGCTTGAGCGGGATCGTATGCGTGATTTCGAACGATAGGATCGCTGCGACTTGTCCGAGCTCCCGAGGAATTTCTTCGAGAACCTTTGGAACGGCCACAGGAGAGTGCGACAAAATCTGCCGAGTGTCCCACCAGCATTCGCTTCCACGCGGCCCGTCCAGCGTGCAAATCGCACAAACCAGCCTTCATTCACATAGTTGCGACGGCTGCTTTTGCCTCGACGGGCCACTGTGGAAATCATCTCCGAAATACTGCCGGAAACTCCCCGCTTTGAACAAAACAGTTTGCCGACAAATGGAATTGCAGCAACAAAGGCCACTGGTTTTTGAAATAAGTTGAAGCAATGCGGGCAACGAAACATACGTACGGGAACAATCCAAAGCAGACGCCGCCAACCGATCAGCGGTTGCGGCTTCAGCTTTTCGAAGCAGAATCGGCATTCCCATCCCGTTCGTTCATCGGCTGACATCAGAATTGTTCACCAGAATTGCCCGGGCGCATCACGGAGGCATGAGAGCTTCGGGAAAGAAAATGCCATCCGGAAATGTTCCGGCACAGAGTCTCTCTGTCGCCAATGTACCTCAAGGGGAGTACGATGCGAGTAGTAAAACTGGATTCGCCGTTGGGCGCGAATGAGATCGCGACAGACAAGAACTTGCCGGGGCGTGCTATTCGTTAAATGCGGCATGATCGGTATGAGGCGTGCGCAGGCCCTTTGTTTCAGGGGAGCCATTCGCAGTCAAGGATCTGCAACCGATGATCGCTCAGCAACGTGGACTGCAGTTGGTATCGAACGGGCTTCAGGCGAGGCCCGATGATGCACTGATCGATGGCAAGAAGAGGTACTGGTACCGGCCATGTATACGACCAGCCAGCGCCCGCTGCGTCGTAGGCGTGTCGATAACCCGGGGAAAGATCGCAGAAAGCCCGTGATCGTCGCGGTGCGTTGAAGTCGCCAACTGACACGTCGATTTTTCGATCCGCCAGCAGCGCGACGAATGGCCGCAAATACGGATCTCGAGGTACGGCGATCCAGGAAGTCATGTCAGCGATCATCACTTCCAGCGGTCCTGCAGAGAAATGGCACGTCACGTGATACGCATCCAGAGCACCGCCTCGGACAAGTGGTCCGCTTCTGGTCATCAATCCGTGACAGGCGACCGCCATGCCGTCGATCTCGAGCACGTCAAATCCGGTCAGCGTCTTTGCATCAAACAACACCGGAATTTCGGACAGCACAATAATGTCGGGATGCAGGCTTTCGATGTGTTGCCATTGCTTTTCCCAGCCCATCACGCCCCGCGCCAGATTCCAGTGGACGAGTCGCAACCGAGTCAGTTCGGTTGACGTGTCGATTACTGCGGTGTCGGACATCGATGCATTCCTGTGCATTTCGGTCGTCAAGTTCTCGGTGGTCGGAGCATCCGGTCGCATCCATTGATTCTCAACCGCCAGCAGCATTCCCAGAGGTGCAATCAATAATCCGAGCGTGAGTCGGCGGCTTGTGCGGGAAATCCTGAACATCAGCAATAGCCATGCGACGAGTACGGGCGTCGGAAAATAGAACATCAGGCCCGTCCACCAGTTGCGATCTCGCAAAATCTGGCCCAACGCCCAAACGGCCACGAGCCCCATCGACAGAATCAGAGCAGCTCGGGCAAAACCTGTACTAATCTTCCTTGATCTCATGACGAATTCCGCACGGCTCAACTCACCAACCTCGTGTCCGAATGGAGCATGTTAACTGAACGAAAACAACCGGCAACCAGCGAGCCGACGGACAGATCTCGTGTCTTCGTTGAGCGAAACTGCCAGTCTTGCGGCAAAGTATCGCTGACTCGACGATTTGATTTCGCTATACTGTAACGGCTATCGGTCATACCCGGCGCGGTCGAAAACGGCACTATTGCGAGCTTCGGGTTAGTACCACTTTCGACCGCGTGGCGTATAAGAAATTCAGCCACTGCGCCGCAACGCAGGGGATTTTTGCACATTTTCGATCGAATAAGTTTCCATGTCTGACAAACGCAATCTTTTCAACAAAGTCTGGGATCTGCACACCGTACAAACTCTGCCGGGCGGGCAGACGCAGTTGTTGATCGGTCTGCATTTGATTCACGAAGTCACCAGCCCACAGGCGTTTGAGATTCTGCGCGATCGTAAGCTCAAAGTTGCTTTTCCGGAACGCACCGTTGCGACCGTCGATCATATCGTACCCACCGGCAGTCAGGCTCGTCCGTTTCTGGACGATCTGGCCGAACAGATGATGGCAGCCATCGAAAAGAACTGCGCGGACTTTGGAGTGACACTCCTGGATCTGAAAGATGATCGCCAGGGCATCGTGCATGTCGTCGGACCTGAACAGGGATTGACTCAGCCCGGCATGACGATAGTCTGCGGTGACAGTCACACCAGCACGCACGGAGCGTTCGGCAGCATCGCCATCGGGATCGGTACCAGCAATGTGGCGGAAGTGCTGGCGACGCAAACGATGTTCCTCAATCGCCCAAAGGTTCGTCAGGTCGTCGTCAACGGCGAACTTGCTCCGGGCGTCTACGCCAAAGACGTGATCCTGTACATCATCCAGAAACTAGGCGTGCAGGGAGGTGTCGGTTACGCCTACGAATTTGCAGGCTCGACATTCGATGCGATGTCGATCGAAGAACGCATGACGGTGTGCAACATGAGCATCGAAGGCGGGGCTCGGTGCGGCTACATCAATCCGGATCAGACGACTATCGACTATCTGAAGGGGCGTCCGTTTTCTCCGAAAGGAGCGGACTTTGACCGAGCCGCCGCGTGGTGGCTGAGTCTTGCATCGGGCAATGACGCTCAGTTCGACGATGTCGTGGAATTTGATGCCGCAGACATTGAACCAACTGTGACCTGGGGAATCACGCCGGCGCAGTCTGTCGGAGTCAGTCAGCCCCTGCCAAGAATCAGCGAGGTGGCAGTGGAAGAGCAGACGCTGATCCGTGAGGCGTTGAAATTCATGGGGCTTGAAGAAGGCCAGCCGATCAAAGGGACAAAGATCGACGTCGCGTTTATCGGATCGTGTACGAACTCCCGCATGTCAGACCTGCGTGAGGCCGCTCGCATCGTCGAAGGCCACAAAGTTGCCCCGCATGTGAAGGCGATCGTGGTCCCCGGTTCGCAGCTTGTTCGCAGGCAGGCGATGGCAGAAGGTCTGCATCTGATTTTTGAGGCCGCCGGATTCGAATGGCGTGCTGCCGGCTGTTCGATGTGCCTCGCCATGAACCCTGATAAACTCCAGGGCCGCGAAGTCTGTGCGTCGTCCAGCAACCGCAATTTCAAAGGTCGCCAGGGCAGCCCAACCGGGCGCACGCTGCTGATGAGCCCCGCCATGGTCGCTGCGGCAGCCATTGAAGGGCATGTGGCCGATATCCGTGAGTTTGTCGGGGCGATGGTTTGATGACCTGGCGTAAGCTTGCGGATAATGAAAACTCCTCTAACCCACTGTCTACTACCGAATTATCAATCATGTCCAACAACGAAATCAAATCTGTCACCGCGACTGGCATTTCACTTCTGCTCGATGACATCGATACCGACCGGATCATTCCGGCTCGGTTTCTGCGGTGCGTGACCTTCGATGGTCTTGGCGAGCATGCATTCGAAGACGATCGGCAGCAGGATCCAAATCATCCGTTCAACCAGCCGCAGTTTCAGGGGGCCGGAATTCTGGCCGCCGGACGGAATTTTGGCTGCGGGTCGTCGCGCGAACATGCACCTCAGTCGCTGATGCGCTGGGGAATCAGGGCGGTCATTGCAGAGTCGTTCGCGGAGATTTTCTTCGGTAACTGCGGCTCACTCGGCATTCCTGCCGTCAAAGCCAGTCGTGCCGATCTGGAAAAACTGGCAGCGGCGATTCAGAAAAATCCGAAGCTGGAAATCACCGTCGATCTGCAGAAGTTGACCGTCACCGCGGGCGATGTCGCTTTCTCCGTGACTATGCCCGACAGTGCGCGCGATGCGCTCGTCACCGGCCAATGGGACTACCTTGGTCGCTTGCTGATCGCCGCCGACAAAGTGACCGAACATGCGAAGACTGTTCCCTACTTAAACGGCTTTCGAGCGTAGTGGTCGGCTGCGATTTATGTCGCTTGGACATTCATGTCCGAGACCCTGTCGAAAGGCGAGGTCTCATGGGCCACGACGGACATGAATGTCCATCCTACGAGCCAGCAGGTCCGGATAACACAACGCTCGCATCAACCGCGTTGGCATACTTTTCAAAGTTGCTGCGAAAGCGAGCGGCCAGTTTGCGGGACGCTTCTTCAAAGGCGGCCGTATTACGCCAGGATAGACTGGGCTGCATCATTTCTGCCGGTACGCCTTCACACTCCGTCACGATATCCAACCCCATAATGGGCTCTCGCACAACCGGTGCCGATGCCAGCTGGCCGGAATGAATGCCATCGACAATCGCCCGCGTGAACCGCAGCGGCATGCGGCTGCCGGTGCCGTATGATCCGCCCGACCATCCCGTGTTGACCAGCCAGACATTCGCTTCGTGTTTGCGAATTTTTTCCGCCAGCAGCTTTGCATAAACGCCAGGGTGCCACACGAGAAACGGTCCTCCGAAACATGGAGAAAACGTCGCTTCCGGTTCGGTGACGCCGACTTCAGTCCCGGCCACTTTCGCCGTATACCCGCTGATAAAATAGTACATTGCCTGTTCCGGAGTGAGCCTGGCAACTGGCGGGAAAATGCCAAATGCATCGCACGTCAGGAAGATAATGTCGGAAGGATGACTGGCGACACAGGGAATCTTTGCATTCCGCATGAATTCAATCGGATACGCACCACGCGTGTTTTGAGTGATCGACGTGTCGTTGAAATCTACATGGTGATGAGATTTGTCGTACACCACATTTTCCAGGACAGTGCCAAACTTCAACGCTTCAAAAATTTCCGGTTCCGACTCCATCGTCAGGTAAACTGCCTTTGCATAGCAGCCGCCTTCGATGTTGAAGACTCCGTTGTCTGACCAGCCATGTTCATCATCACCGATGAGGTGCCGTTTCGGATCGGCCGACAGCGTTGTCTTGCCCGTGCCGGAAAGTCCGAAGAGGATCGAAGACCTGGAAGAATTACGATCCGCCGTAGCCGAACAGTGCATCGACAGTATGCCTTTGCTGGGCAGGAAATAATTCATGAACGTGAACACCGCTTTCTTCATTTCGCCGGCGTATTCTGTTCCCAGCAGCACAACCTCACGCTTTTCCAGACTCAGATCGACACTGGTGCGCGATGTCATGCCGGTCGTGTAGCGATTCGCCGGAAACCCACCAGCGTTGTAGATCACAAAATCCGGCTCATCGAAATTCACCAGTTCCTGATCCGTCGGTCGAATCAGCATATTGTGCATGAACAGGGCGTGGTATGGTCGAGCACAGATAATTCGAACTTTGATCCGCGTGTCGGGATCCCAACCTGCGTAGGCATCGACACAATAAATCTTTGTGCGCGTGTTGAGATAATCGATGGCTCGTTCGCGGTTGATGGAGAACGTCATTTCGTCCTGAGGGAAATTCACGGCCCCCCACCAGACGTTGTTTTCAGAATCCGGATGCCTGACAACACGCTTGTCTTTGGGAGATCGCCCTGTCTTGTCTCCGGAATACGCGATCAGACAACCCGTATCGGAAATGCTGGTCCCCGGCTCGTGCCGAATGGCTTCTTCATATAAACTGCTCGGCGACAGATTTCGGAAAACCTCCTTGACTGTGATGCCGTGTGCATATAGTGAAAACGGCGTGGCCATTGAGCGTGTCCTTTGTGACAAGATGATCTGTTACGGAGTGTCGCCGTGTTGTCGCTTTCCTTTGCGGAATGTCAATTCGAACCCGCCTCTTCCGACAAATGCAATGCCTGAATCCGTGCATCAGGAATCGTCCCTGCTGATCAGCCGGATGAAATCTGGACCGGCACAATGAACGCGCTGTTTCAGAAGCTGACGATGCGATTCCGGGTGAGCTTGTCGCAGCCGCAATGAAGCGGCTCACCGAATCGCTGCCGGAAGAGTCATTGTCTGGCGCCAATCTGAAAGGAACCGTATCCGCCGGAATCCAACGGATGCACAGTCCCTGGTTTCGATTTTTTCTGACGTACGAACCAGCCTCAGTGCTGCAGCGAGTCAAATGTCCGGTGCGGGCACTCAATGGCGAAAAAGACGTGCAGGTTGATCCACGCCTGAATCTTCCGGCCATCCAGGCCGCTCTGGAAAGAGGCGGCAACACACGCTTCAAAACGATCGAATTTCCCGCACTGAACCATTTGTTTCAATCCTGCACGACCGGTGGTCTGAGCGAATACCAGACGATCGAAGAAACAATTTCCCCGACCGTGCTGCAAACGATCACCGACTGGATTACGGACGTGACCACTTTGTGAAAATGAGTGGGTTATTACCCCCAGGTGACCACTCATACAAAAGCCCTGCAATTTTTGGACTGTGTACGAGAATCATTTCAAGTGCTCAAAGTAACGAGAATTCCGATTCAGCCGACTGTGATGGATTTAAGAGCGTCCGCAGTCTGGTCGAAAACAGTGAAAGGGGGCGTCGGATCATTCCGCGCATGACTGACTATTGGTTTGCTGTTTTGACTGCGTGGGAGTCATCCCAATGGCGATTGTGGAATTGCACTTTCAAGTTCGGCGGTTCCTGCCGCTGGTGGCATTGGTCGGCCTGCTGCAGACCAGTTCTGTCGATGCACAGATAAAGCTGTCACCGGGAAAGGTGCCCATCGGCGACAATGAACTGAATTCACCGATTGATGAACCACAGGTCACAATTGATGAACATTCGTCGAATGCAGTGATGCGTCCCGTGCCGCTGGTAATTCAGCAGGCGAAAGACCCGCTAGTGAAACTGGTCTACGAGACTCGTGAAGCTCAACGGCGGAGATTGCTGTCCACTGCCGAACATACCCCTTGGCAGATTATGCACGGGATGCTTGCCCTCCGCGAAGAATTTCTGATTCGACACGATGGTAAGCCTGTCAGTTGTCTCGAATGGATCAAAACCGGACCGACCTTTGAGAACGAAAACTGGTTTGAGAAAACTCAGGTTCGTGTGCTGACTAAACGTGGCGGAAACAATACCTGGGAAATGATGATGGTTGGCCGTGGCCATCCCTACAACAAACCATATGCGTTTGAAGGTCACATCAATCAGTTCGTCGCAATCCTGTCGATGAGCGGAGTGCCGCTGGAAACGCAGTTCAACACGCCACAGGGCCCGGTCTCCATGCGTGACATGCTCACGTACGCCAAGATGACAGTCAACGAGAAAGAAGAAGTGACCTGGACGCTGTGGGCGCTCAGTCGCTATCTGCCTCCGGATGCCGAATGGACCAATGCGAAGGGCGAAAAATGGAGCATCGAACGCCTGGTGAAAATTGAGACGGCAAAATCTTTGCAGGGAGCACCTTGTGGCGGCACGCATGGTCTGTTCGCGCTGGCTCATGCCCGCAACGTGTATCTTCGATCCGGCAAGCCACTCGTAGGTGTCTGGCAGGAAGCCGAACAAAAGATTCGCCGCTATATCCAGACCGCTCGAATGCAGCAGAACTCCAACGGCACGTTGTCGTCGAACTATTTCCGAGGCCGCGAGTACAAGCAGGACTTCGACAAGCGGATGGCCAGCAGCGGACATCTGCTGGAGTTTCTGATGATGGCGCTGCCTTCGCAGGAGCTGAACGCTCCCTGGGTACGTCGCGCAATCGAAGCAACATCCAACGACCTGATGGTCAATCGGAAAGCTGAGGTGAGCTGTTCGCCGCTGTATCATGCGACCAGTGCACTCAGTGTCTATCTCGATCGTATCACCGCAGTGGCTCCAAATATTGCACAGGGCGCGCCGAAGACGCATACGATTTCAAACAGCAAAGAGATTAAAACGACAGATGCGGCATTCACCAGACCGGTCGGCGATGGGCCAGACACCCTCACGCCGGAAGATGTCAACTCGGAAGCGGTCAAAACGCCGGTGATGGAATCCTCAGGTGTCGATTCGAATGGAGCACCGAAAGCACTGACCGGACCCGTCACTTCCGTGCCGGATGTGCCGGTGAAGACGGAAACCGGACCACTGCCGACACCAGGTGAAGCGACTCCTGAACCAAAGCCAGCGACTGAACCAGTTCCGACTGAACCAGTTCCACCCAAACTTGAATCGGGCGGGTCCGGCACGGATGATCAGCCTGCCGAAGTTGCGATCCCTCCGGAAACAACTCTCAAGTCTGCAGACGGAGCAAGTCAGCCGGAGCTGAATGTCGAACCTGCGGTGCCTGGCCCTCCCGAAGTTCCCGCCCCCGCAGCCCCTCTTGTTCCTGCAGCACCAGCAGCAGCCGCTGCGGTGACAGGAGTTGCGCCGCTTGCGACACCAGCTCATCTGTCCGAAAAAACGACCCCGACCTCTACTGTTTCAGCAGACAAGATCCGCGTGTTCGGGCCGCGACCGGCACCGGCAACTCACATCGCGGGAAAATCAAGTGCACCAACTGATGCGCAAGTTCCATCGACGCCGGTCCCGCCAGTGCCGCTTCCGAGCGAACTCCTGATCGCGCTGCCGCAGGATCAACTGGTGCCGACTCCGATCGCTGATCCCGGTTCGGAACAACCCGTGCTGGTCATTCCATCGACTCCGTTGGTTGTCGCAATCGATCTGCCGCCAATGACTGCGGAAATCAATAGGGGAAGTCCTGACCTGTTGCCGCTGGAAACCCTGGCAATCCCAATCCAGAGTGCCGGCAGTTCCAGAGCTGTTCCGAATGACAAAGATCATCCACCGGCAGAACAGCCAAAAGAAAAAAAATCCGAACGCTGGAAAGCCACGCCACCCGAACGCCGCAGAGTCATCGTCGTGGAAGAAAAAGATACTGGCCTGTAAATTCTGGCAGCGGAACAATTTCGAACGCCTAAAAAAACCTCCGTGGCCGCGTTGTGTTGAGGGGTTCTAAGGCTGGGCTGGCGGGATGGGTGGAAGTGCTGGTGGACCGAAGGCGGGTGCCAGTTGAGGAACCTGACCTGCAGCGACCCAGCCAGCCATGCCTGCGGACCAGACGAGTGTCGATTTGGTGATTTGACCTGCAGCGATTCCGCTTACAACCTGATCCGGACTGTACGGTCCCTGTCCCTGACCATTGACTGCCACATGCCATGCAGACGGCAGCGTCGGAGGCATTGCTGGTGCTGCGGCAGTCGGCGGAAAGATTCCCGGTTGCATCATGCGACCGGCCATTGCCATGCCCAGTCCCAGCCCCATGCCTTCGGCCGCGCCACCCCCACCGGGATTTTCGGCAGCGGCTGTCATCGCCTGACCCATCTGGTACTGCTGGAATTTTCCAAGATCTCCCATGACGCCGATACTTGTTCGAGTATCCATGGCCTTTTCAACCGCTTCCGGCATCGAAATGTTGACGATGACCAGTTGCGGAATTTCCAGGCCGTATTCGTCGTCGATTTTTTCCTGGACAGACTTTCGCAGTGTTTCCCCAAACTCTCGATACTTTGACGCCAGATCCAGGGCCGCAATATTCGACGAACCCAGAAGCTCCGCGACACAACTGACGATGATCGATCGCAGCAGCTCCGTCACCGCATCCGCGCCAACTTCCTGACTGGTGCCGACAAGCTCTGTCAACAGCGCTTTGGCATTTGAAGCTTTGACAGCATACGTGCCAAACGCCCGAATTCGGATGGGACCGAATTCCGGATCACGCATCATAATGGGATTCGGTGTGCCCCATTTCAGGTCTGTAATCTGCTTTGTGCTGACGAAATACACTTCGGATCGAAATGGACTGTTGAAGCCGTACTTCCAGCCGGCAATCGTACTCAGGATCGGCAGGTTGTCGGTTTTGAGTTCGTAGTTGCCCGGTTCGAAGACATCGGCAATTTGTCCGCGATGAACAAAGACTGCAACCTGTCCCGGTCGCACGATCAACTGCGCACCATTCTTGATTTCGTTTTGATAGCGAGGAAAACGCCAAACAAGTGTGTGCCGCGAATCATCCACCCATTCGATGATATCAACCAGTTCGTTCCGCAGTTTGTCAAACAACCCCATCAGAAACACTCCTTGCCGATTCGATTTAGAAACCAGATATTGATTTGAGCTTTGCAGGACAACTCGTTACTGAAATCTCAAGCCAATTCTATTTGAGATCTTTGATGCGAATGTCTTTGAACTCCGTCCACATTGGTTTTCCGGCGTGCAGCTGCAGCGCCAGGACGCCTTCCAGCAATGTTCGATCAGGATCGTTGTCTGTGAAGTCCAGAATGAGCCGACCGTTCAGGTAGTGCTGAACATGATTTCCCCTGCCGATGATGATGACGTCGTTCCAGTTGTCCAGTTTGAACAAATCCTTCCATCCATCCTGATCAATCAGGACCTCGGTGACTTTCTTGCCGTCCGCTTCCCATGATGCCTTTTCTCCCACAAGGCAAATACGGCCGCGCTTGCCCCCTTCGTCATAGATAAAGCCGGACACATTTGGCAGCGTGATTTCGTTTCGCAGTTCATGCTGATATCCACGGACGACCCACTTGTTACGCGGATCGCCTTCAGTAATGTGTTTCGACCGGTACTGAATTCCGGAATTATTGGCCGCATTGCAGCGGAACGAAAGTCGCAGATCAAAATCCTTTGTGACGCCATCTTTCCAGATGATAAACGTGTTGCCCTGCGCTGGATGTTCTGCCGTCGTCTCGCCGTGAATGACGCCGTCCTTTACGGACCAGAGTTGCGGGTCGCCATCCCATCCGGCCAGATCGGTTCCATTAAAGATCCTGACGAATTCACCGGATTCTTCCGGAGCTTTCACGGCATCATCGGCATGCACAAACAGGGAAAAAGAACAGATGAGCGTCAGAGTGACGTAACGCAGCATGGTGATCTCCATGTGACAGAAGGGATTTCAAATTCAGACCGTCATGGCAGGACTGGTCGCCCGGGATTATGGCACCTTTCCAGCGACTTCAACAGAGATCGAAGCGTGCTTTTACACGAAGTCGATGCGAATTATTATGAACGCAGTGTCGCTCTCAATCACCAGCATTCGGGCGGCGGCGGGATTGCTTCCTGTCTGACCGGACATGCTTATCATTCAGCCGACGTTGTTTGGCTCCCCGTGACGGAGCGCTGGCTTTGCGTTTTGTCGGAGGGACTGCGACGCTCACCAGCAATTCCGCAAGTTTGCTCAGGCAGTCCTGCATGTTTCGTCCCTGGTCACGGTAACGCTGACTGGTGATCAGCAGCATGCCCTCTTTATTGATTCGGCGGCGACAACGAATCAAAAAGCGTTCGCGAACGTCCTGCGGGATCGCAGGCGACCGCGTCGCGTCCCACGTTAAAAGTGCCTTGGAACAGACCTTGTTGACATTCTGTCCGCCCGGACCTCCGCTGCGCGAAAACGCAAACGTGAATTCAGAGTCCGGAATCTGAATTCGCTCGTTGACATAAAGCATCGCAGCTACGCCTCACCGAAGACCAGACACGCATTATGCCCCCCGAACGCGAAACTGTTTTTCATCGCTCTTCGAATCCGCATGCTGCGAGGTCGATTCGGGACATAATCCAGATCGCATTGTGGATCCGGCTCATCAAGATTGATCGTCGGCGGGGCGATCTGACGCAGCATGGCCGTGATGCAAAATGCCGATTCCACGCCACCGGACGCTCCCATCAGATGGCCAAGCTGGCTTTTGGTACTGGACACCGCGAGCACATCGGCATGACGGCCGAATACCGACCTGATCGCGTTGGTTTCAGCGATGTCGCCGAGCGGCGTGCCCGTACCATGAGCATTAATATAATCCATTTCGTCCGAACGCAAACCGGCATCCCGCAGTGCGGCGTTCATCGCATAAGCGGCACCCGTACCTTTCGGATCGGGTGCTGTCAGATGAATCGCATCAGCGGATTGTCCATAGCCCAGCACTTCGCCCAGAATTGTGGCTCCGCGTTTCAGCGCGAAGTTACGCTCTTCCAGTACCAGAATGCCGGCACCCTCCGACAGCACAAATCCGTCGCGATCACGATCGAACGGACGGCTGGCCTGATGGGGTGCCTCATTGCGAGTCGAAAGGGCTCCTGTCCGCGCGAATCCCGCGATGCCCATGGGCGTGACCCCGGCTTCCGATCCACCCGCAATCATCACATCGGCCACATCCGACTGGATGATGCGAGACGCATCACCGATTGCATTTGTCCCCGACGCACACGCCGTGCAGACTGCGGTCGTCGGGCCGCGCAGTCCCCAGCGCACGGAGATATTGCCACTGGCTGCGTTAATGATCAGCTTCGGGATCATGAACGGGGAGATCCGATCCGGACCCCGATCGAACAGCATCGAATGCTGCGTCTCGATTTCGTTCAGTCCGCCGATCCCACTTCCCACCAGCACACCGTAGCGATACGGATCGCCCTGTGTGAAATCGATCGCAGCCTGTTGAATCGCTTTGTCTGCCGCGACGAGTGCAAACTGGGAGAAACGATCGGTACGCCGCTCGTCCTTCGTATCGAACGCAATGTGTTCGCTGGCATTGAAGTTGCGAATTTCGCCGCCGAACCGAACCTTGAAGTCCCGGCAGTCAAACCGTTCAACGAGCCGGACGCCACTTTGTCCGGCACACACGGCTTCCCAGACGTCGTCCAGGTCGCAACCGAGTGCGGTGACGACGCCGAGACCTGTCACTACAACTCGACGACGTGACATGATTCAGCCCGCGACGCAAAAAAGTACTCGCAACCCCGGCTGGAAATTCGACGCCAGCCAATTGTCTCATTGAATCCTGAAAGCACAGCGCAGGACGCTGTCCCTTGCCGTACAGATGTCAGCGGCGATTCGCCAGCATGGAGGTGCAAGCAGTCAGGATCAGGACTTGCCTTCGATGTAGGTGATCGCGTTCCCAACGGTCTTGATCTTGTCATAGTCTTCATCAGGAATCTTGACATCAAACTCATCTTCCAGAGCCATGACAAGTTCAACGATATCCAATGAGTCTGCTTTAAGATCATCGACAAACGAGCTTTCGCGAGAAATCTCTTCCTTCGGAACATCGAGCTGATCGCTGACGATACCAATCACTTTTTCTTCAATCGACACTGATAAATTCCTCCAGCGAAACAAAACACCAGCAGTGAAATTCCTGGCCACTGTCAGTCATTCGTGGAACTCTTCCGGTGGCCTGCTCCAACACAGGCTGCGCTCCGGTCCTCGAATCGTGCGGAAGATATATCGGGTTTGCGAATTCATGTAAACCCGTCCGATCAGGCAGACTGTCGCATTTCCGGACTCCCACAAGATTTCAGGACGCTCAGGGGCCATTTTCAGGGAGAAACCCCGGTTTCGGGGGGGGAACAGGTGACAATTGGCCGCCCAATGCGAAGCAGCATCACCGCCAGCAACAGGCAAAAACTCACGAAAGCCAGTCTTCCAACAGATTCCGTACTGGTTCCGTCATCCAGTCGACTGGCAATTCCGACGAACCACAACAGCATTGGCCATGCCGTTGCGACTATGGCCCGCGTCGAGCAATTCTGTAGATCGGCGGGGTTTCTGAAAGGCCGCGCTGGAGTGAACGGGCCTGAATGCCTCGGAAAAGAAAGCCGAAGTCTGAGATCATCTCGGGCATGTCACCGTAATAGATGTGACCGCTGTCGAACCATCCCGTTGTCAATTGCGACACATCCACCAGATCAAACAGCCGCTTCTTTGCGCCGACTCGCGAGTATTCATTCAGGAAACCCAGCGGTTCAAATCCATTGACCGCTTTTGAAAGTCGGAGTGCTTTATCGTGCGTCGAGGCATACACTGTGATGCGTCGGCTGAACGGAAGGATTCGCTCACCCGTGCGTTCCACAAATTCCCGCGCATTGATATCCGGTGCGGCCAGCGCCATCTGATCGAACAGCGGCTTTTGCGCCGTGCCGGCCGGCCGTCGATCATCAATCGTCTTCAACGCTTCGGTCAGGACAAAATTTCCCATACTGTGAGCGACCAGATGAATGCTCTTCGCGCCGGAGTATCTGCTGATCCCCCCCAGCACGGTGATCAAATCCTCGTCAGATTCTTCAGCGCGGCGGAGATCCTTCAGGTAATTGACTTTCTCTTCAAAGCTTTCTGACTCAGCTCCGGCAGGCCAACTGAAAAACATCGACGGGCCTTGATAATTCATATCGTAAGCCATTTGTGCAGTGCGGCGTGCGGCATCGCGAAACGTGGCACAGTAGCCATGCACAAACAGCAGCAGTTGTTTGTCCGATGATGCGTCCACGGCAGCACGCAGTTGTTTCCAGAAGTCGGCGTTCGGCAGCATTTCGATTTCCATCAGCACGACATGCTTCGCCGGATCCTGCGAAAACTCCAGCCGCAGAATCGATGGTTCCGGCAATGATCCCGGCGCGCGTTTATAAGGAATGCTGACTTCGCAAGTGCCATACAAAAGGTGGCCGCGATCGCCACTGAAGTAAAGATCCGGATCCTTCCCGGCGCCATTTGCCCGGTCAGGCTCACGATTTGTGGCGAAGTACACCCGCTCCGGTGAGTACCCCCGCCGTTCCTCAGTCATCCCCGAACGACGAACTGTTGTCGCTGTCAACAATCCCCCGTCGTCAGGCACCGCCAATGGCTCCGACACTGCCACACTCTCGCGTTGCGCGGTCTCCGAAGGACGTGCAGCTTTCTGATGGGGTCGTGTTGGTGATGGTAACGGGACGACGAGTTGCGGAGGATCAGGAACAAACTCCGGCGGTAAGCTGCCAGATGGCTCGCCCGCTACGGGTTCCGTCAGCTCGTCAAACCGTGGTTCATCGGCTCCTGACGCTCCAGACTCACCGGTAGAACCAAGCTCATCGGAATCGTTAACACTGCCATTATCATCCGGCCTGAACTCCGCAGCACTGTCAGTCGGTGGTTTCGAACAACCAAGTGCCAGCATCAGTGCTGATGCTGCGACGAATCTCATCCATGAATACGTCATCGGTGCCTCCTGGACGTTCCGTAACTTGACTCTCCGAGTCGAGTGCGATTCGATTTTAAGCCGCACATTATTTGCCGTTGTTTAAAAAAGGGGTCAGGAACCAATAGTGCGAAGCACCCTCTGGGCCATTTGGCTATTGGTTCCTGACCCATTTTTTAAAGCATGACAAAGCACTGGCCTGCTGATTATCGCACAGATCGCCGTTGTTGCCGATAGTACTTCAGACCCGGCAGAAAAAACGTCAACGCGGACATGACACCGAACAGGGATACGCTGAAATTCGGCCAATCGCTGTGTTCTATCGCTGCCATGACCAGTCCGGTGGCAAACATCATCGCCGACTGGATGTAAAAGCTTCCCGACAAAATTCCGGCTTTTGCAAGGAACACCATCCCGGCGATCGCTCCCAGCACCGGCGAAAATTCCAGCACGGGATGGTCCATAATCGATTCCACCCAGAACAGCATTGACGACGCGATCATACTTCCGCCCCAGATGTGAGCGATCTGGCGTTCAACGGCCGTGATCGGACCTGCGCGATGCCGCAGATTCCAGAAAATCGCCGCCCAGAGCCCCAAGCCCACAACCCACAGACCGACAAATGGCCAGCGTTCCGTCACGTCCTGAGACTGCATCAGGTTGGTGATCAAGCAGAGCAGGAGCACGACCAGACTGTGCCACATCCAGAGCAAACCCCAGTTCTGCAGAATCGCCGCATGATGCGATTCGCGAAACAGCCGCGTCATCACCTGCGCGATCGTCGAAGTTCGTGCGCTCACCGGTTCGTTGTTCAGCCATGCTCGCAAATCTGCCGCCAGCGCACCGGCAGAGGAGTATCTCAGATCCTGTGGCTTCTGCAGACATTTCATCACCACCATTTCGAGATCGGAATCGACCGCACGATTCAGCATTCGGATATTCGGCGGATCCTGTTCGATCACCATCAGCACGGTGTCAAGCGGTGAAGCCGCCTGAAACGGCGGACGACCGGTAAGCATCGCAAAGAGCACCGCCCCAAGGCTGTAGATATCAGTGGCGACATCGATCGAATCCGTCTGGCCGGCCGCTTGTTCCGGCGACATCCATGCCGGCGTTCCGAGGATCGCACCACTCTGAGTGAGATTCGCAATGTCGGAACCCATGCCCCCGGACGCCATTGATTCTTCTTCAACGTTGACGCGCTTTGCCAGACCAAAATCTGTCACGAACGGCGTGCCATCAGCAGCGATCAGGATATTGCTGGGTTTGAGGTCGCGATGCAGCACGCCCGCGCGATGCGCGGCACCGATGGCTTCCACAATCGGGACCAGCAACGCCACGGCTTCGCGCGGTTTCATCGAGCCGTTCATCAGTCGCTGCGAAAGCGTCGTGCCCTGAATGAACTGCATACTGAACCACGGTTGACCGTTGTGTTCGCCCACTTCGTACACCGGCACGATGTTGGGGTGACTGAGCCGCGCGGCTGCCAGCGCTTCGGCTCGCAGCCTCGCCAGATCCTGCGCCGCTGCAAACGCAGCGTTGGGAATCATTTTCAGTGCCACCGTGCGTTGCAGACTGGCCTGAAACGCTCGATACACGACTCCCATCCCGCCACGGCCTATTTCCTCGCGAAGTTCGTATTCGCCGATTGTGGCACCGATGGCTGATCCGGAAGCGATGGAACCGGACATCCTCGGCGTTGTCGAACCGCCGCCAGTCAGGTGATTGAGATCCGACGATTGCAGCATGGCGATGTCGTCGGCAATCTGTGCCGTCGCAAAGAGTTCGCGGAGATCGCTCGCCAGATCCGGATGCTGCCGAACGGCATCGTTCAGCCGCTTCTGCGCCGACCCGACCTTCGAATCCTGCATCAACTGATCAAACACCACCGCCAACCGTTCATCGCGATGATCGGAGGTTATGTCCGACATCTCTCATTTCCCTCTGCTCTGCACTTTATTGCCTTCATTCGTTTGTCCACCATTCGGTTGTAAACGAGGGAACTGTCAGGCACCTCATTCTTTCATTACAAAATCGATGCACATCACAGCGGCCATCACCAGTATTCTGATTGGATGTTCTGCCGGGACATCGTCGTCAACTGAAATCATGTAGTTGTCGGCAGATGTGAACAGTTCTTTCCCCAGCCCCGCCCACTTTTTCGACACACGAGCAAACTCTTTATCGCCTCGACGAAATGAAAAATCCCAGCTTGTCCATTTGCCCTTCAGATCACAGATCGGCTCGTCGTTCGCATCCAGCACGCTGAACGCGCCGCCGATTGAGAGAAATTTCTGCCTGAAGCCGCCGATGCGATTGCCATTTTCGTCCAGCACATCGACCTTCGACAGGAAAATTGAAATCCCGCGTTTGACAGTCAGGACAGGTTCGCCGCTCGGTGTTCTCAACGTGATCTCAAACGGTGTCATGCGCTTGTAATCAGTGAATCGCAGCATTTTGGTAATGAAACCAAGATTCTCTTCGCGACAGTCAATAATCTTCTGACCGGTCTCCGGGTCAAACACGTCAAAATTGCTGGCAGCCTTGAACATGCCAACGTGCTCTTTAACCAGATACAAATTACTGTGGAGCACCTCGTGCATCGCGGAAAACCCCTGGCTGGACTGAAGTAATTGGAACGAAATCGGCCTCCAATACGGGGTTTAACGCATTAAACGCTGCTCAGCAAACGTTGAGAGTTGAATATTCCTGAGAAGATTTTTGGCAACGCATCATTTTGAGGCCGACTCGATGTAGGCCGACTTCGCCGAAGTCGGCACGGCAGATTTCAGCGAAATCTGCTTGCGTGTTTCAGTTGCGGGAAGCCCGCGCCAAGATTCCACCGTCGAAGTTCGATTTTTCGACGTCCGGCCTGCCACCATATCGTTGACAAGCGTGCAAACATCTGCGGTAATCAAGGTCTGCACTCTACTGCCTGCCTGTTGCGCCGCTGGTTTGCCGCGCGTATTTGTTGAGGAATCACATGAGTTCTGTTGCCCGCCGATTCGATCGATGCTTCCCCATCCTGGTTCTGATCACTTTCTGTTCTGATGTCAGTGCGACCGACGAAATCAACTACAACCGCGATGTACGGCCGATTCTGTCGGATACCTGCTACAAGTGTCATGGCCCGGATGCGGCGGAACGGAAGGCGGGACTAAGGCTGGATTCGCACGACGGCGCTGTGGCAAAACTGGAATCGGGAGCCACGGCCATCGTGCCCGGTAAGACCGACGAGGGCGAACTGCTCGCGCGAATTCGATCGACCGATCCGGATCTTGTCATGCCGCCTCCGGTCAGCGGGAAGAAACTGACACCGCAGCAGATCGACACACTCACGAAATGGATCGCGCAAGGAGCCGAATACAAGGGCCATTGGGCATTCAGTCGGCCTCAACGAGCCGCCTTGCCGGCCGTCAGTGACGAAGCCTGGTGCCGAAATCCCATCGATCGATTGGTGATGGAGAAGCTCGACACTGCCGGTCTGAAACCATCGGCGGAAGCCGATCGAGTCACCCTCATTCGGCGAGCCACACTGGATTTGACCGGATTGCCGACGACGCCGGATGAAGTGCAGGCGTTTCTCGCGGATGCTGATCCGAATGCGTACGAGAAAGTCGTCGATCGATTGCTCGCGTCACCGCGTTTCGGCGAACAGATGACGCGATACTGGCTGGACCTGGTGCGTTACGGCGATTCACACGGTCTGCATCTGGACAACGAACGATCGCTTTGGAAATACCGGGAATGGGTCATCAATGCGATCAATGCCAACAAGCCATTCGATCAGTTTACGGTCGAACAACTTGCCGGCGATCTGTTGCCTGATTCCACGATCGAACAGAAGATTGCAACGGGCTTCAATCGCTGCAATGTATCAACCAGTGAAGGCGGTTCGATCAACGAAGAGGTCCTGGTGCGCTACGCCGTCGATCGCACGGAAACCATGTCCACGATCTTCATGGGCATGACGCTGGGATGTGCTGTCTGTCACGATCATAAGTTTGATCCGGTGACGCAGAAAGAGTTTTACCAGCTCTTCGCGTTCTACAATGCGTCAGCCGATGCCGCGATGGACGGCAATGCACTGGCACCGCCACCCACGATCAAGGTGCCGACTTCTGAACAGACCGCGATGATCGCGGATCTGGATGCAAAGATCGCAACTGCGAAGGAACAGATCGCGTCGGCACTGACTTCCGTTGACTATGTTGACCCCGGTGCCGGAACAGTCCTGGCACCGTTGGAGCCTGCCGAGTTCATCTGGATCGAAGATGAAGCTCCTGCGGGCGCTCAGTTGCAGGGTGACACGCCCTGGGAATTCGTCGTCGCTCCGGATCATCCGGTTCACACGGGCATGAAGTCGACTCGCCGCAAAGCGGACGCCATGAGCCAGCATTTCTTCACAGGTGTCAGCCCCGGTCTGAAGATCGGTGAAGGCGACAAATTGTTTGCTTACTGCTGGCTCGACCCGACGAATCCTCCAAAGACCGTCATGCTGCAATTCAACGACGGAAGCTGGAACCATCGAGCGTTCTGGGGCGAAGATACCATTGTGTTCGGAGCCGGTGATGTTCCCGAGCATCGACCGATGGGGCCGTTGCCTGCGCTGGGTGAGTGGGTTCGCCTCGAAGTTGATTCGGCCCACGTTGGTCTGGCGGCAGGAGCAGAACTCAACGGCTGGGCGTTCACACAGTTCGGCGGAACGGTTTATTGGGATCACGCGGGAAGCGTCACGAAGACTCCGCAGGGCAGTCAGTCATTCGAGTCGCAACTTGCCTGGGAAGCATATGACCGTGCGATTGAAAAATCGACGGTGCCTCAGCCGGTGCGTGATGCGATCAAAGCGGAAGTTGACAAACGCACGCCCGAGCAGACAAAACTTATCCGGGACCACTTCGTGCAGTTTGTCCACCCGAAGTCTCGCACGATGTTTGAACCACTGCAGAAGCACGTGGACGACATGACCAGACAACGCAACGAGACCGATGCGGCAATCGCGATCACCATGATCATGGAGGATTTGCCGCAGCCGCGCGACACGTTTGTGCTCAAACGCGGCGAATACGACAAACCGGGTGACAAGGTCGAGGCCAACGTGCCCGCCATGTTTCCGCCGCTGCCTGACGGTGCGCCCAAAAATCGCCTTGGTCTGGCAAAGTGGCTCGTCGATCCATCGCATCCGCTCACCGCGCGCGTGGCCGTGAACCGTTATTGGCAACAGTACTTTGGCGTGGGGATTGTCAAGACGGCGGAAGATTTCGGAATGCAGGGACAGTGGCCGACAAATCCAAAATTGCTCGACTGGCTGGCTGTGGAATTTGTCGAAAGCGGCTGGGACATCAAGGCCTTTCAGAAATTGATCGTGATGTCCGGCACGTATCGTCAATCCTCCTCTGTATCGCCCGAATTGTTGTCTGTCGATCCCGAAAACGCACTGCTCGCCCGTGGTCCGCGTTTCCGTCTGGATGCCGAAGTCGTCCGCGACAGTGCGCTGGCGATGAGCGGCCTGTTGGCAGAAGTTTACGGCGGAAAAAGTGTACGAACCTATCAGCCGGATGGCATCTGGGAATCCGTTGCGTTCGTCGGCAGCACGACTCAGAATTACAAACGTGACGACGGAGATGCGCTTTACCGCCGCAGTCTGTACACGTTCTGGAAACGCACGGCACCGCCGCCTTCGCTGATGGCCTTCGACGCTCCTTCGCGCGAAACCTGCGTCGCCCGCCGAGCCCGCACGAACACACCTCTGCAGGCGCTGGTCCTGATGAACGACACACAGTACGTCGAAGCGTCTCGTCATCTGGCGGCACGGATGATGACCGAAGGCGGTGATTCGGCAGCAAAGCAGCTCACGTTCGGTTTTCAGGTGTGTACCGCCAGGATCCCTGCAGACCACGAACTTCAGATACTCACCCGAGTCCACACTGACCAGCTCGCGCATTACCAGGCACACCCCGCCGAAGCGGAGAAGTTACTCATCATCGGCGCGTCTCCGCGCGTCGCTGACCTCGATCCCGCCAACTACGCTGCCATGACCATGATGGCCAACCTGATCCTGAATCTGGATGAGACGATTACGAAAGAATGATCTCTGTCGCAAGCCCTTAGCTCAACGCGCCGCTCGCACGATTCAACACTGGCACACGGTTGATGCAATCCACCGTGCTGCACAGTCTGATATCGTTGTCGTAACCCAGATCACACAGGTTACGACCACCGCGCGTAGTCCGCATCGCTGATTCAATTTTTGCGGACAGTTTTCCATCGTTGTCAGATTGCAGATTCTCACCCACGTTCTGTCGCCAGAAACCCTGTGCAATCCGAGCACAATCATTGAGCACCCAGCGCTCCGTGTTTGACTGAGTCTGTGCCTCTATTTGTTGCAGTGCCTCCACGACTGCCCCGGCAAACAGCACATCTTCGCCCGTGATTTCACCGTCAGTGCCGGCGCAGACCAGATGAACAGGACGCTGATCAGAGTGCAGTCGATCGACCACCGCATGTCGATTGACAAATGCACCGATGAGAATGGTTTCCGCACCAGCCGACTTCAGCAAAGCCTGAGTTCCATTGGTCGTCGTGAACGCGATCGTCTTGCCCGCGACTCGACCTGGAGCATATTCCGCTGGCGAATTACCGCAATCAAAACCTTCAATGAGGACACCCCCACGTTCGCCACCCAGCAGCACGTCGTCAGTATGCGATTGTTTACGAATCTGCCGAGCTTCGTCCGGGGTGCCACATGGGATCACTCGCTGCGCCCCGCTGTGGAGTGCCGTGATGATCGTGGACGACGCACGCAGGATGTCGATGATCACGGCCGTGCCACCCGCCAGATTCGCAGTGTTCATCAGGGCAGGCAAAAAGTGTACGTTCAAGGGCTGCAAAACCGGGTTCCTTTGTAATGCAGGATAGACATTCATGTCCGTCGTATTGTCGCGGAAACGCTTTCGAGGGGAAGACAGCTTTGCCTCAAAACACCTGTGTCTCTGGAACGCTCTTCACCAGGTCGTCATCAGAAAACTCGCTTTCTCCGTGCTCAATAATGCTGTGTCCCTATGTGCTTTCAGGACTTTTGTCGCACGTGTCTGAGTTGAGATCCGTCGAAATGCATTTTTCGAATCTTTGAAAGTACGATCGTCCATCGACTCAATCATCTACTGTCGTCCGCCAGCGGTTCAAACCGGCTGCCGCGAAGATGATTGGATAGAGATCCTCAAAATACCAGAGTCTGGCAAAATAGAAGCCGATCGGTGTGGGCCGATCCACTGTGTCTGCATTCACTCGCACCGCCAGCCACTGAGCCGCTCGGTCAAGCGCATTGCTCAGGGCTGGAGCCGATCCCGTTGTGTCAGTCACCGTGTGGGACGTTCCAGCAGCGATCTTTGCCTGGCGTTTGAGCGACGCCAAACTGTCCAATGCCAGTCCGGTCTCTTCGACAGAACTTTCCAAACCGCGACGAGCTGACCAGCCTCCGTCGTCGTTTTGATTGTCCAGAATCCAACGGACGGCCTTTTGACAGCAGTCCGAGGATTCTTCTCCGATCGTCGCCAGAGCGCGGACGACGCGCGATGTACCGTACAGAGGATTTTCGTCGCCTTCGTTGAATTGATGACCAAACCACAGCGGCAACCACGTCCCGTCGGGTCTTTGCACGTTTTGCAGAAACCTGACTCCACGCTTCATTGACCGCTCAGAACGCAATTTCAACGCAGTTTCCGTCATTGGAACCCGCTTGAGCCACAGATCAAGTGCGCGCAGGGCATGGGCCGTCAGATCGCAGGAACTCCGGTCAAACGGCAATGTTCCCCAGCCGCGACAGAATGTCGGCCAGCCACCATCGCGATTCTGCAGGTCGAGCAACCAAATCGCCGCCGCGCTAAGGGACGACACTTCTTCAGGCGTGAAGACTTCATCCTGTCCGCGAAGATTCATCAACGCCAACATGGCTCCCGGTGTATCGTCCGCATCGGGAACGCCACCTGGCAAATCCGTCCAGGACCAACCGCCGGGCGCCGCGTGCGTGTAGGGATGAATCTGGCGATACTGCTGGTTGAGCAGCCATGTGCGGATGGCGCGCGGCTGGGCGTCAGCTCTCCGTGTTCGTTCCTGATCGCACGGAGGGCTGACGCCCAGCCGCTCGCCGAGGGCATTCACGCTCAGCGTCGTCACCCATGTGGTCAGATTCGTATCAATCGGCCAACTGCCATCTTCGCGGACGGACGCTTCAATGAACTGCAGACAGCGCTGAGTCACAACATGATCCAACAGATCACAGCCAAGCAGACTCATACAGACAAAGCTCGTCAGCGGCGTTGCTTCCAGGAATCCTCCGTGCGGCGGCTGGATAGATTCCAGGACGCGCAGGGATGGCGCAATGGCTTTGCGACGTATGAATCGCATCACCGGATTCCAGTGGCTCTGATATCTGAAGATGACTTGCCCGATTGCAATCAACGCCGGCAGCGCATAGCTCACGACGGGCATCCTGACTGCCGCGTACATTCGATGGGGCACGCATGCGAGTTCGAACGGCAGAGGAATCACGTTTTTCCATTCCACAATTCCCGCCAGCGCGCAGTGCGTCAGAATGGGAACTGAAAACGTGCGATCTTTGCCGTATCGTTTGATGACTGCGGCAACACCGCCGGCGCTTGCGATGTACGCGGCAGACGATGCAATGACGACATCCCATTGCGCAGCGGCGCTCACGCGAAACACGGCATGAGCGAGCATTGTCGTGGAGATATTGCTGATGCTCAGGACCGTATCACCCCAGCCGCCGTCGGAGTTCTGATGTTCGGCGAGCCACCTCAACCCGCCTTCAGCCAGTTTCCGCCATCGCAACCCTTGAGCCTCATCCGTGGTCGCGGCGACCGCCTGATGCAGCGCCATCACCGCCGTCGCCGTCGAAAGGGCCGATGTCGATAATCGTCCGGTCCACCAGCCGTTTTCGTTGCGTTTTGAGAGCAACAGCGAGTTAACCCGCTCGGTAGCTTGCAGGATTTCGTGGTGCGCGAGGGTCATCTTTGTCATTATGAACGGAGCATAATCGGGGGATCGCCACTTTCCAATCCGCAGTCAGTCGCCGGAGCTGAGTCTGTTCTGTTAGACTGCAGCCGCACGTTGCACATTCAGAAATCACTTTAAGGAACATATTCATGAACCGATTTCAATTTTGGTGCGGACTCGCTTGCGGGATCGCCGTCACATTTGCTGTTTCTCATATCGACACGATTCAGTCAGCATTGGCTGACGATGAAAAGGAGGTTGAAACGGAAACTGCTGCGGAGGAAAAACCCATGCTGTATGAACTTCGAACGTATTACACGCCGGAAGGAAAACTGGACGCACTCAATGCCCGCTTTCGCAATCACACCATGAAGCTGTTCGAAAAGCACGGCATGAAGAACATCATGTACTGGACTCCCGTTGACAAGCCGAATACGCTGATCTACGTGATCGCCCATAAAGACAAGGACGCAGCAGCAGCTTCATGGAAGGCCTTTGGTGCAGATCCGGAATGGAAGAAAGTCGCTGAAGAAACTCAGCGCGACGGCAAGCTGGTCGAGAAAGTGGAATCTGTCTACATGACGCCGACTGACTATTCGCCACACAAGTAAGCACTGGCCCACCGTGAGATAATGCGTTTTGATGCAGCGGCAGATTCTGCCGAAGTTCGTGACGGAGCGCGCCTGGCGCAGTGTTGTGCCGCGAATTCCCTCACGCCTTGAGGGTGGGAATCACGTTGACCATTGCCATGTTGATCATCTTCCAGGGGCGACGCCGAAGTCGGTGATTTCCATTACTTCGACTCGATCATCGAAGGCCGAGCCGGACTGAAGGGATTGTTGGGGACTGCCCAGGCAGATTGGTTTGTCGGAGGAGATTTTGGACTCCGCATGCAGACCCCGAACCGTCTGGCTCCGTTTTTGGGAGTCGGCGCGTTTTTGGGTGGAAATCAAAAACAGATCAACGCAGAGGACGACCATAATCGACCACGACGGCGATACGTCGTGTGAGCAGTGAGAATCAATCGGGCGAAAAGCGAGGTCGAGCATTGATTGTGTGGAGCAAAGTCGTTAAATTACCCCACTTCGTTTCGCCACGGGCCGATAATCAATCGACGCTCTAGCCCTTAGTTGGCGGAAAAACACTGTGTTTTGCGCAGTTTGACGTTGGTTTTTGATTCTGAACTCTTGATCAGGCTGTCCCTTCCGACAGCGCGAAGGATGATTGTTCCATGCTGGCAATTGGCAAAACATGGATGGCGAAAAAAGAAGAGAGCGACAACCATGAATGGTACGTCATCGACGCCGACGCTCATATTGTGGGGCGTTTGGCCAGTCGGATTGCGACTGTCCTGATGGGCAAACATAAGCCAAATTACACGGCTCATGTGGATACCGGCGGCTGCGTGATTGTGCTCAATTGCGATCGAATTCGCTTCACCGGAAATTCCGTGCAGCATTCCAAAGTGCCGTACATGACGACCAAGATGGTTAAGAAGAAGTACGATCGGTACACTGGTTTTCCTGGTGGTCTGCGAACTCGCACTGCCGTTGAAACATGGGAAAAACGACCTGATCAACTGCTGAGCGAAGCCGTCCGTCGCATGTTGCCCAAGAACAAACTGGGTCGGCAGATGCTGACAAAACTGCGAATTTTTGTCGGCACAGATCATCCCCATCAGGCGCAGGCCCCGAAGCCATTTCCAGCCCATCTGGTTCCTGACCGTAAGGTCAAGGGGTAGTCACTTTTGATGCCAGAGCCCGACACTCAGTCTCTCTGAAATGTGCGTGTTGTGCAGTCTGCGTCATATCGATATCAGGTCGTCTTCAATGGGCCTGAACATGTTACATTGTTTCCTCACTTTTCGCTGTGAATTTTCCCTATGAGTATGGAACCTGGTGTTTCAACGGATCATGATGTGACTGCATCGCAGCCTGAAGTTCCCTCGTCGCAATTGCCGGAACTGACCATTGGCGGCGGTGATTCACCCTCCACAGTGGACCCGACCTATCAGCCAGTCATTCGCGGAAAAATCGATCGCTTTGGTGTGGCGATGGGAACCGGACGTCGCAAGACGTCGGTAGCTCGCGTTCGAATCAAGGAAGGCAGCGGGCAGTTCGTCGTCAACGGTCGTGCGCTCGAAGAATATCTCTGCGTCGAACGTGACCGCGACAGTGTGATGTTTCCATTGCGAGTCGCTGACAAAGTGGGGAAAGTTGATATTTCAATTCGCGTGCAGGGTGGCGGCACAACTGGCCAGACCGGTGCGATTATTCTGGGGATCGCCCGCGCCCTTGAAGGCATGAATCCAGCGTGGCATCATGCTCTGGCTGACGCCGGACTTTTGACTCGCGACGACCGCATGGTCGAACGCAAGAAATACGGTCTTCGCAAAGCTCGCCGAAGCTACCAGTTCTCAAAACGCTGAATTGCTGCGACCAGGCTGCTGGTCATCGAGCAATTTCAGGTTGGCGATCAAATCCCTGCCGGAGTACTTTCCTGCAGGGATTTTTTTATGAGCAGTCTCGGTTCGAAAGGTTTTTCCGATGCAGGACGCCTATCAATCGCTCATTCTTCCCGATGTGCAGCTTATGCTGCAGGAAGGCGATACCGCTGGTCTGGCGGCGTTCTGCACGGTCGTCCATCCCGCTGCGGTGGCGGAGATTCTTGACGAACTTGAAGATGATCAGATCTGGCCGATTCTGGATAAAGCCGAACTGCCGGTTCGTGTCGAAATCTTCGAATATCTGTCGCTGAGACGACAGATCGGGCTGGTCGAACAACTGGATCCGGCAAAGCTTTCGGAACTGTTTGAATGGATGTCGGCGGACGATCGCGTGGACCTGCTGTCCCGCATGCCGCAGGACCGCCGCGAAGACGTCCTGCGCTTGATCGCTCGAGCCGAACGCAACGATATCCGCAAACTGTTGTCTTACGACCAAGACAGTGCCGGCGCGATCATGACAACGGAGTACGCTTCGTTGCTGGCGAATATTTCTGTGCGGGAAGCTCTGGATCAATTGCGTCTGCAGGCTCCAAACAGCGAGACGATTTACTACGTCTACATCATCAATGAAGATCGCAGGCTGGAAGGTTTTATTTCGCTGCGCGAGTTGATTCTTGCAAAACCCGATGCGCGATTATCGAGTATCATGCAGCGGGACGTGATACGCTTCAAAGTGAGCGAAGCGCGCGAAGTCGTGGCACAGGAAATGGGACGTTACAACTTCATTGCGTTGCCGATTGTCGATGCGGATGATCGACTGGTCGGCATCGTGACGCATGACGATGCGATGGACGTTGTGCAGGAAGAAGCGACGGAAGACGCCTATCTGCAGAGTGCCGTTGGCCGGCTGGATGATACATACGAAGACACACCGCTGCTCACAATCTTATGGAAACGGGGCATCTGGCTGCTGTTTCTATCGATTGTCGCCCTGATGAATGCACGAGTGATTGGTCATTACCGATCGTCAACGACCGAAACGCCGGAGGTAGTCCGGCAGGAGACTGGACTGGCCACACTCATCCTGTTGTTTCTGCCACTTGTGATGGCCAGTGGCGGGAATGCAGGTTCGCAGTCAGCCACCTTATTCATCCGCATGTTTGCATTGCAGCCGACGGATTCCAAGGGTGGAGCGGATGGGCTCATCAATCGCAGGTTGATCCTGCGCGAATTCACGATCGGACTGTCGCTTGGCGCCGCGCTGGCGTCGCTCGATTTTTTCGTGGCGGTTGTCTTCTTTGGTTTGAGTTTTGCCGAGGCCGCCGCAATCGCGACGACCGTGGTGATCGTGGTGGTTCTGGGTACTTCTGCAGGCACACTCTTGCCACTCGGCCTTCGCCGTTCCGGCATGGACCCGGCCATCATGTCCAATCCCTTGATCGCCGCCATGATCGACATCCTCGCCGTGGTCATCTTCTACGAAATTGCCACGCAGTTTCTGGGCTGATGCCGCACCGCTCACGTGGGTTTCGGCAGAATTTGCCGGTTGCGTTGTCAATCGCTTCGTCATGCATCTTCGAAACAACCTCTACGAGCCAAAAAGACAGAAATGTTTATCCAGACGGTACGACTGGACCGATGTAAGGAGCGTATCGTTCTGTTGCGTTGTCGCGTCAGCTGATTCCGGTGAATACCGAGGTCGTTTGAAAATACGAGACATCGACAGCAGTCCGGGGTTCTGGCGGATGTTTCTGCCAGAGGCAGTCAGCGTCCGAGAATTTGTCATCGAACCACCGGGACGGTTTTTCAGCAGTACAAGTGCAGTCCGGAACGGAAGGTACCTCACGGAGGAGAACTTTCATGCGAAAGTACGGTAAATGGTTACTCGTGCTGGGAGTCCTGGCGGCAAGCCCGGTCGCGGCCAGTGCGGATGGTTTCCTTGGCGGCCGGATACGGACGCCGTTTTCTGGTGCCGCCCAGAAAGAACAAAATCAGGCTCAGGCCGATCAGGTCATTGGAGCCATGAAGAAGGCAGCGATTCAGGGTTCCGGCGTGAGCGTCGAAGTCCAGAATGGCGTTGCAATTCTGGATGGCAAGGTCAACAAGGCCAGTGACCGGGCACTTGCACAGCGTCTGGCACAGTCAGTGCCCGGCATTGAAAGTGTGGAGAACAATCTGCGATTCATGCCGGAAGCTCAAGGCGAAGTGCAGCTGGCATCGGGTGCAAAACACGCGGATCTGTTCGACTCGCGAGTCACTCAGGCTGGTCTCACGGAGTCCGGAAAAGGTGGATCAGGAATTCGTCAGGTGAGCGGCGAAACTCATTCTGCCGAGACTCCTGCAACACGATCAGCCGCGACCGGTAACCCAGCGCAGGCCGCTGGTTCAGGGCAAGCACCCGGCAATCAGGCTGTGGCTCAGCAGATCGCTGATACTCTGGCAGGTGTCGGTCTGGTTGGCTATGACCTTGAAATTCGTTTCAACGCCGGCACAGCCACGTTGATCGGTGATGTGGCCACGATGCAGCAGCGTCAGGCGGCTGGATCCTCGGTTTCACAGATTCCGGGCGTGAAGAACGTTAACAATCAGTTGCGGGTTGGTGGTCCTGTCAGTCAGACAGCCTTCAATCCACAGTCCGCGCCAACGGCGGGCGGGCAGCAGCAATTCGCTCAGCAGCCTCAGCAGTATGCACCGCAGATGATGCCTGCCGGGTACACTCAGCCGGGTATGGCCATGGATCCATCCATGATGCCATCACCAATGGGGTATGCTCCAACAAGTTTCAACAATCCTCAGTTGCCCGGCCATGCATGGCCTGCATACGCTCAGTATCCAAACTCAGCGGCAGTCACCTATCCGACTCAGTACAGTGCGAGTGCCTTTCCATACATTGGCCCGTTCTATCCATACCCACAAGTGCCGATGGGTTGGCGTGAAGTGTCACTGGAATGGGATGATGGCTACTGGCAGTTGAACTTCAACAAAGAAAAAGACAAGTGGTACTGGATCCTGCATCCAAAGAATTGGTAACCAGGCGACGGGAAACCAAACCACGGCTCTCAATGCATCCGGACTGCTGATGACACTGCTTTGAAGGTTAATCCTTCAAAGCAGTGTTTTTTATTGCGCGCGTCATTAAAGATCGGCCAACTGTGTTGTTGCGTCGCCGAATTGATCGGCGGACAGGCCCATGCGGTGCATGAGAGACAGGTACAGGCTGCAGAGTTTACGACCGTCGTCACCGCGATCGGAATAGTCCATGACGCGGCCAGTTTCCAGAGTGCCGCTCAGTCCGCCGACAGTGAACAGCGGCAGGTGGTTGGAGTCATGTTTGCTTCCGGACCACATATTGTTGACAAACACCAGGCACGAATGGTCAAGCACTGAGCCGTTGCCTTCTTTCATCTCCTCCAGGCGACCGGCCAGATACGCCATCTGGCTTACGTAGTAACGAGAGATTCGTTCGAAATCGTCAGATCGATCGTCGTGTGATGCCGAATGATGCGCCTTGCGAACGTCCAGGAACGGATAGAACAGGCCAGAGATGTCGCGGCACAACAGGAGTGTCGCGAATCGCGTCTTGTCAGTCTGGAAGGCCAATGCCACGACATCGCACATCAGTTTCATGTGTTCACGAATGTCCTCCGGAAGTCCGTTATCCGGACGCCTCATGGTCGCCAGCGGCTCGCCCTTTTCTGCTGCATTGTCGGTTGCTTTGTGTTGATCTTCACGAGCCCGCTCAATCCGTTTTTCGACTTCGCGAACGCTGGTGAGATACTGGTCGAGCCGTCCACGGTCTGCAGCACTCACCTGCCGACTCAGGCTGACAGCATGTTCCTGAACGCGATCGAGCACACTCTTGTTGCGGCGATTGCCACGGTTGTCAAACAGACTGTCGAATGCCAGTGACGGATACACTTCCATCGGCACCGGTGACGTTGCATTCTGCCATGAGATGTGCGAACTGTAGGCCATCGAAAAGTTGGTTTCGTGATAACCCGTGACAGGCTGTTCGCAACCCAGCACAAGACTGGGTTGAGCCGTGTGTTGTCCCAGATGGTTGGCCAGCAACTGATCGACGCTGATACCGCCTTTAAGTTCCGATCCTTTTTGCAGGGATGCGCCGGAAAGAATATTGCCGGTTTGCCCGGGATGAATTCCGACTCCCGTCGCATTCTTGTTGAACAGTCCGTTAATGACGTTCATCCTGGACTTGAGCGATTCCATCGGAGCCAGCGAACGGCTGAGTTCCATCTCGGTGCCGGCTCCTTTGGCCCACCAGTGTTCGGAATTGATTCCACACGCCATAAACAGCGCGGCAAAGCGTTGCGGAGTCGTACTGCTGACTGCATCGTCGCCGTCGGATTCAGTTGCGGGAGTCTGCCCCCACACTGGCAAGGATTCCAGCCACGGCAAAGACATGGCAACGCCGGCACCCTGTAACACGATGCGTCGTGGAACCCCGCGCCGGGCTGGCCGTAAGCGATGTTTGAACTTCTGGGACATGCGAGTTTCCGGAAAAGGTTTCAGCGGTGCGTCGCCAGCGGGCGGTTGATTTTTTCTGCGAAGTCCGCAATTTCGTTTAACCCCGAGCCGCAGGCGACGGTTTCCGGACACGCCGTCGCCTGCGGCTCAGGGTTAAACAATTCAGTCAACAGACTGCTGACACGATCACTGCCGTCGTGTCTGAAACTGGGGACTTGTCACAATGGATTCTATCAGACTGCCGAACCTGGATCGATCATCTTGTAGCTTCTGAGTCATCGCGTCAACCAGAAGATCATCAGATAGCAGTAATGTGCGGCCAAGTCCGAATGCCAGCAACTTACGGCACAGGTTATCGATGAAGTTCTGTTCACGGTGTTCTTTCAGGTATCGCCGCAGATCATCGAGATTGCTCCCCGAGGTACCGTCGGGGAAAGTCGCCAGCGTCTGAACTGGTCGATTTCCGAGATCGACGGAACGCAGCTCACCCACCGGCCCGAAGTTTTCGAAGATCAACCCTATCGCATCAAACCGATTGTGGCACACCGCACAACTGGCATGCTCGCGATGTTTGGCCAGCGCGTCGGCGAGCGTCAATTCCCCCAGACTGGATTCGTCCTCCGGGAGGTCGGGCACATTGGGCGGTGGTGCCGGGATGTGTTCTCCCAGCAGTCGTCGTACGACCCAGTAGCCTCGTTTGACAGGACTTGTCCGCAAGCCCGGCGAATTCTGCGTCAGGAAGACCGACATCGGAATCAACCCGCCGCGCCGAAACGTGCCGGCATGTTCCACACGAATCCACTGATCATCGCCGGATGGGAACTCCATTCCATAATGTTTCGCAAGCGGCGCGTTCACAAACGCATGATCTGCGTACAGGCAATCCAGAACTGACCCGTCATGACGAATCATATCTTCCAGGAACTTCACGGGTTCTTCAAACATCGCCGCACGAAGTTCATCCGTAAACTGCGGAAAGCGAGCCCGGTCCACGCTGTTGTGTTCTTCGAATCGGCGAAACCCGAGCCAATTGCCGGCAAACTCCACAGCCAGCGCACGCGCTCGGGGGTCTTGCAGCATGCGGCGCGTTTCAGCGAGAAGCACATCGGGTTTGTGAAGCTGTCCGGCGCCCGCCTGATTTAACAATTGCGCGTCGGGTATGCTCGACCACAGGAAGTAACTGAGCCTGCTGGCGAGCTCCGTATCCGTCAGCGGCGCGCAATGCGGTGATTCCACAGGAATCAACTGAAGAGTTTCAGACGCTGAGCTCGCCAGATCGGTGCGATAAAAGAATAACGGCGAGATCAGCATCGACACGATAGTATCCTGCACAGCTTCTTCGTGAGTGAGTTGATCGTCGTCACGCAGCGTGCGATAAAAGGATTGCAGTTCTTCGGCTTCAGCAGTGGACAGCGGACGGCGGTAGCAACGGGCGGCGAATTTTTCCAGCGCCGCCAGGTGGCTGGCTTCGGCCTCCAGGCGCGCCTGTTCGACCCAGCGAATCCGGCGATTCATCAATGCGAAGTAGTCCTCAACAGCCTTCAACGACGTGCCTTCGCCATCGTTGCTGCGGGCCTTCGCAAGATACACATCGGCCAGTCGATGGATCATGGCCTCGGACGTCACGTCATGATCTTCCGCTCGAGCGAAATCAAATTCCGCATCCCGCATGAACGTGGAATCTGTGCGTTCGAACCAGACGAAACTCTGATACTGTCGCATGGGTGCGGATGTGATGAAGTCCAGTTCCTGCCACAGCCCGTCCAGCTCACGCTTCCGTGCATCGTCCAGAATCAGATCACACAGCGGCGCGTCGTCACGGTAATAACCCATCATGCTGTGAAATCCGGCACTGAGCAGTCGACCCTTTTCCTGCTGCTCTCGAACCACACCAACGTAGTCTCGCCCGCGTTCAGAAATGTAGAACGCATCCGGAAACACACTGGCGAATCGTTTCAAAGCCATCCAGTACGCCTTGCGTTGTTCCCCATCCGATGGAAGCAGCAACGCCTTGTCGTCGAGTGTTTCCGGCGGAGAATCCGGAACATCAATCGTGGCGTTTGAATCGTAACGCCGTCGATTGGCGGCGTATTGATCATTCTTCCACAGCACGAACGACTGCGCGCCGTTGTGAATGCCGTCGATATTGAGTCCTTCGACCACGGGCTCCAGGTGTCTCCGCAGAGTTTTGATGTATGCGGCGATTCGTGCACACCCTTCTCGGGCTTCCTGCTGTCGATCGATGTCAGCCGGCAAGTCTCGCCACAGAGTCCGCAGGATCTGAATCGGGCCGACTTCGTTGTGCATATCGGTGAGCACATCCCGGACGGTTGCAAGATATTTCGGACTGACATTGTGCGCTGCAGCCATCTGTGGCACGACAGTCGATGGATCACCCCCGGCGACTTGAACATGCCATGCTGCAAAAAAGTAGTCCGTGTAGTCCGTTGGTTGTCGGCGATAAAAATCGACTATGCGATTCACACAGTACTTGTCCCGATCCGTATCCGTCATCACAGGATGCGGGGCAAAGTCAAAACCGTGCGGCTGCAGCACCAGATACTGGACAACTTCACGAGCCGCCGCCAGATATTTATTCATCAGCGCCGGAGACAGAGTCAATGATTCTGCGGAATTATCGAAGCCTGCTTCATTGGCGGGATCTACGGGGAACTCGCGCGTCGGTCGAATATCGATTCCAGTCAGATCGCGAATCGAATAGTTGTACTCCGCGTTGCTGAGTCGGCGGATCGGCACCATGCCAGGATCACCCGCATTCCGAGTCGCCTCAGCCGTCAGGATTGACCTGGCCTGATCTACGAATGCCGTGCTCTGTTCCGCCGCCGGGCGCGGCGCATGATCCGCCGGCGGCATTTCACCCGCTTCAAGTCGATGGATCACTTCATTCCACGTCTGATGTCCAGCCGCGATATCCGAGGCGGTTTTGAAGCCGCTCAAATCCAGCTTCGCCTCCGCTTGTTCTGTGTTGTGACAGTCCAGGCAGTACGATTTCAGAAACGGAACAATCGATTCGGTTACCGATTCCGCCACCTGCAAATCATCACAGCGCACCATCGGCGAACACACCAGGCCGGCAATCAGCAGACCGAGCATCGTCGCAGTCAGCGAATTTCCGGAGAGTTGGTGAAGACGTCGAGGCATGGTACAAGCAGGAGGAGGGGGGTTTGAGCCGACAGTGGCGATTCAATACCACGGATTCCAGCTGCCGTCAGCGCAAGATCTGTCGAAAAACAAAAAACGCCGATCGTCGGATCGAAGTGTTGAGGATACGAAACGAAGATTTGCGGAGCAAGCGACATTCGTCACTGACTTGACCGTATCGCAGAAGATGCGAAGCTGCGGGAAATACTGACTTTCCCACCGGAATCTCCATCCTCAGGAGTGTGTCTCATGCTGAGTGTTGTTCGCAGAATCGTGTTGCTGTGCACGCTGGTGTTGATTTCTGAATCCGCCGCGACGGCTCAGCAAC
>CAZFDW010000006.1:43536-48100 GCA_964517865.1 uncultured Chitinophaga sp. | reverse complement strand
GTCGAAGGCCATTGCGACTGCATGTATATGGTCAACACGTTTCGCTGGGACTTTGCCAAAGTCGCGGCGCTGGTGGCTCCCCGACCACTGCTGATTTCCAATACGGACAAGGACACGATCTTTCCGCTGGAAGGTGTGATCGATATTCATCGCCAAGTGCGACACATTTATGAACTGCATGACGCTGGTGAGAATCTCGGTCTGCAGATCACCGAAGGTCCACACGAGGACACTCAGGAACTCCACATTCATGCGTTTCGCTGGTTCAATCGCTTTCTGAAGCACGATAAATCGATGATTGAGAAAACGGCTGTGAAGTTTTTTGAACCCGAACAACTGCAGGTATTCGCGCAGATACCAACGAACGAGATCAACACGACGATCGATGAGACGTTTGTGCCGCCAGCTCAACTGCCGCCGATTGAAGATGTCCTCAAGGACCAGAGTGCCTGGTACAACAGCCGACTCAGCCACCTGCGTGAGCGATGTTTCCGAGCCTGGCCGGACAATGATCCGGACTGGAAACCAGCGACAGAGACGCGGCTTGAGTCACTTGCTGTCGAAGAATTTGATCTGCCTCAACCGGAAATCTGGCAGCGCGTCCGCATCCATTTTGAAAGTGAATCGCACGTCAGGCTTTATCTCGATGTGGTGTTCTCGAAAGAGACGACGCTGGAGTCACTCGAAGACGCGACGATAATTGTCACCAACGGCAAAGATCCTGTAAAGACGTATGGCAGCGGGATCCGTTCGCGGTCGGCTCAGTCTGGCTGCATTGTGGTCTTTACCCCGCGTGGCATGGGTGCGCATGCATGGCAGGGCGATGAAGCAAAGCAGCGTCAGATTCGTCGCCGATTTCAGCTCATTGGTACGACGGCTGAGGCTCAACGAGTCTGGGACATTCGACGCGCCATTCAGGTCACCGCCCAGGTTTGCACTTCACTGAAGGCACCGCCAGTGATTCGAGGTGAGCAATCTCTGGAAGAACTGGTATTGCTGGCAACACTCTTTGAATTGACTTCCGGATCTCAGGTACTCGCCGACGTGAGTGCCGACCCGAAGACATGGCCCGACATTCTGAATCTGACACGCACGATGTCGCCGCAGGAATTCGTGGCTCTGGTCGCACTCCGAAAAGAGATTTCCGTCACACCGGAATCCCGGGACGTCGCGGCATTCGCAGAAAAGCTTGCTGGAGATCCCCGCTGGCGAGCATTGGGCGTGAGCCGGTCGCTCCCTTGACGTTGTCTGCGGAGCCGCGACACTTGTCGCACCGGCACCCATACGGCAGTAATCATCTTGTCTGTTAACTCGGGAGTTTTTGAATGTCGCAGCGTTTCTTCACCAGTCTGGTCTGTGTCGTGCTTATGTCATCCACAGCGCTGGCAAAAGACTGGACTCAATGGCGCGGACCGAATCATACCAATGTGGCGGAAGCAGGGCAGGGCGTACCCGCTGAATGGAGCGAAACGAAAAACGTGATCTGGAAAGTGGAAGTTCCCGGTCGCGGCCATGCCTCACCAGTCATCACGGGCAACACCATCGTACTATGCACTGCGGATGATCGCAGTCAGTCGCAGGCTGTGATTGCGTTTGATCGCAAATCCGGCAGGCAACTGTGGATGACGCCGATCAGTCAGGGCGGATTTCCACCAGCTCATCCCAAAAACACACACGCCTCTGCAACCCCGGCCACAGATGGAACACTGGTTTTTGCCACGTTCTGTCATCATGAGAAAATCGAGGCCGTAGCTCTCGACATGAAAGGCAAAATTGTCTGGCGCAAGGACGTCGGTGGATTTCGCCCGAAGCAATATGAGTACGGCTATGCCGCATCGCCCACGATTTACAAGGATAAGCTGATCATCTCGGCAGACTGCGATACGATCGCCTGGGTCAAGGCATTGAAAATCTCCGACGGCAGCGTCGCCTGGGAACAGCAACGCGAAAAAATGCTCAACTGGTCATCCCCGATCGTGGCCAGCATTTCAGGCCGCGATCAGCTGCTGCTGAGCGGAACCTATCAGATCGCATCTTATGAACCGGCAACCGGGAAACCGCTCTGGAGTACCAAGTGCCTTACAATGGCAACATGTGGAACCTGCATCTGGGAAGGTGATCTCATCTTCGCCAGCGGCGGTTTTCCGGACCCTGAAACTGTCGCCGTGAAAGCCGACGGCTCGGGAGTTGCCTGGAAGAACAACGTGAAGTGTTACGAACAGTCAATGGTTGTCCACAAAGGTTATCTGTATGCCTTCGACGACAACGGCATCGCGTATTGCTGGAATGCAGAGACCGGCAAGGAAATGTGGAAGAAACGACTGGGCGGCCCGGTGTCGGCATCGCCGCTCATCGTGGGAGACACCATCTTCGCAACCAATGAAGCGGGAACAACCTGGGCATTCAAAGCCAATCCGGACAAGTATGAACAGCTCGCCGAAAATCAATTGGGTGATTCAGCGTTTGCATCCATCGCTGCGGTGGACGGCCAGTTGTTTATCCGAGCGGCAAAGGGTGACGGGGCAGGGCGGAAAGAAACACTTTATTGTATCGGGAGCATGTGAGCACCGCTTTTGAAACAAACATCTGTCGCTGATTCTTTTCTACCGCGCATCTGAGTGTGATCGATGTCTGGTGTTCATCCTGAGATTTTGATTGTTGGTGCCGGTGTCGTTGGGCTGACGACCGCGCTGAAACTGGCGGAACGCGGCGTGTCAGTCACGCTGCTGGATCGCCAACTGGTGGGACGCGAAGCGTCGTGGGCCGGAGCCGGGATGCTGCCACCCGGCAATCCGGTTAATGCCGTCACACCAGAAGCCCGACTGCGATCTTACAGTCATGGGCTGTGGCCGGAGTTTGCTGCCGACCTGGCTGACAGAACAGGCATTGATACCGGTTACCACATCTGCGGGGCGATCGAAGTCTGTTCACATGATCAACAGGATGAATTCCGCCAACACGACGCGCAATGGCAGGCGGAAGGCATCCGAGTCGAACGCATATCCGCACATGAAGTCCATCATCATGTGGCCGATATCGATGGCCGCTTCGAGAACGCGATCTTTCTGCCGGACTTCGCTCAGGTACGAAACCCGCGTTACCTGAAAGCGTTGAAGGCCGCGTGCCTGCAACGTGGCGTTGAGATTCTGGAACATGTTCACGCACTGGATATCCGTCAGAAGTACGATCGCATTTCAGAAGTGCGAGTTGATGCACGCACGCTGCAGTTTGATCGCATCTGTTTTGCTGTCGGAGCCTGGTCTGCGTCGCTGCTGCAGCCTCTTGGATTTTCGATTCCCGTCAAACCCGTGCGAGGTCAGATCGTTCAGCTCCAATTGCCGGCACAGCCGTTTCGATGCGTGATTGAGCTGGGCCGACGTTATCTGGTACCGCGACGTGATGGATTAATCCTGATCGGTTCAACCGAAGAAGACGCGGGCTTTGCAAAGCACACAACGACGGAGGGTGTCGCTGGATTGCTCGACTTTGCAAAATCACTTGTGCCTTCACTCGCGCATGCCGAAGTTGTGCATACATGGGCCGGACTGCGACCAGGATCTCCGGATGAATTGCCTCTGCTGGGACCGGTGCCTGGATTTTCTAATGTGTTTATCGGTGCGGGTCACTTTCGATCGGGATTGCAGATGTCACCCGCAACCGGAACGATCCTGGCGGATCTGATGCTGGGCGAGACACCTGCGATTTCGCTGGATGGATTGTCCGCAGATCGATTTTCCTCGCGATCCGCCGCGCCGCTGGCGGGGTGTTAATTCGACTGTCCCAGATTCACGACCCGGAGCAGGAAATCGCGTTGAAAAAGGTGTCTGGAACTTTGGAGGCATCAGAATACACTGCGAAAATCTGATGCCGGAGAGTTCCAGACACCTTTTTCAACCCATCCGGGACAGTCGAATTAAGCTGTTTTTCTTCCATGATCACCTGAGCCCTGCCCTGCAAGGTTCCCGTTTGAAAGTCGTGCTGTGCGAGCCGTGATTCAGCGTGTGGCCGAAGCGTCCGTCACCGTGGACAGCGTTGTCGTGGGCCGGATTCAGCGCGGGTTCCTCGTTCTGTTGGGAGTCGCTGAAGACGATACACAGGAGGAAGTGATCTGGATTGCCGGCAAGATTGCAGGCTTGCGCGTCTTCGAAGATGCCGAAGGCAAGATGAATCTGGCCCTGGCAGACGTTGGCGGTTCTGTGCTGTTGGTGAGTCAATTCACACTGTACGGCGACTGTCGCAAAGGACGACGCCCCAGTTTTGTCGAAGCCGCCCGTCCCGAAAAAGCCAACGCACTCTATCAAAGTGTAAAGGCCGAACTGACAGGACACGGACTGCTCGTCGAAACCGGAACCTTTCAGGCCCACATGGACGTCCGATTGCTCAACGACGGCCCGGTGACCTTGATTCTGGATAGCCGAAAGACCGTCTAGCACGTCGTCAGGATCAGGAGTTTGGGTTCACTCTGTAGGCCGGACCAAGCGAAGCGCCGTTCCGGCAGGTGTCAGGAAATGGCCGGAACGGCGCTTCGCTTGGTCCGGCCTACCCTGCATGGCGGCTCAACGGA
>CAZFDW010000006.1:41926-43526 GCA_964517865.1 uncultured Chitinophaga sp. | reverse complement strand
GACGGCGCGTGCGGCTGGGCGGTAAACGAAAATGCCGACCTTGGAGACTGGAACGGCAAGCCCCTCGGCTGGCATGGCGGCTCAACGGATGAGTTCACCGGCAGAAACTGCCGGATTTCCAGGTCGCGAAAACGCTCTTTCCCTCATTGCCGCAGCCTTCCTATACTTCTGAATTGCATTTGCGGGTCCGGAACAGGTCAAGGAAGGCAGGCAATGACCGCGCACAGTATCGTAGATCTCGTCGCATTGGCCATATTGCTCTATTGCGCCGTCAAGGGTGCATCGCGCGGGCTGCTTTCTCAACTGTCGTGGGTGGTTGCGCTATTATTGTGCTTCAAGTTTTCGGGCACGCTGGCACCGGCAATCGAACCGCTGATCGGCGTCGCTCCGCCGTTGAAGCAGTGGCTGGCGATGCTCGCCGTGTATGTCGGGCTGTGCGGCGTGTCGTTTGTCGTCGCCGGGATGCTGAGCAGTTGGATGGCGAAGGCAAAAATCATCGATTTTGACAAGCACCTGGGTGGGATTCTGGGATTCATCAAAGGTGTCATCATCTGCATGACAATCATGTTCTTTGCGATCACAATGTCCATTCCGATGCGGGATATTGTGAGTCAGACGTATTCCGGCTATGCAGCGGCGATCATCCTGCACAATTCCCGCCATCTGATACCCCTGCTTCCCGAAAACGCAGTCCCGACGGTGCGCAACGTCATCGACGACTTCAATAAGTCATTGCAACCCGGAGTGGACGAATTGAGCGGAGCGACGCCTGCTGAAGCCGGAACCTTCGGATCTGACTCATCCCAAAATGGCTCGACAACAAATAACGGCAGCGGATTTGATTTGTCAGGCCTGTTTCCAAACGGTCTGCGAGGCGGATCAGAGACAGGCGAAACGGGAGCCAGACGAACTTCCCCGGGCGGAAAAGAACCGTCACTTGAAGATCTGTTGAGTCAGGTGCCGGCGAGTCTGCAGAAAAGTCTGAACGAAAGAGCGATGGAAATCCTGCGAAACTCGTCGGCAGAGGAAAAACAGCGACTCTTAAATCAGTTAGGCGATTCAGCGTCGCAAAATGCCGGGTCGATTTTGACCGACTTTCTGAGCAGTTCGACAAGATCAAACGGGCAGGGCAGTGCCGTGTCATCGACTTCGACGCAGCTCGGTCAACATGAGTCTTCAATGCTGCATGAAATTGCCGGGATTTACAGCCAGCGAAACGACATTGTCGCGAAGTCCAGACAGTATCTTGCGGGGGTTCCGAGTGACGTTCAGCGGCGAGTTTTGCAGGACTGGCACGCCGATGCCATGGGACTCAACAACGACCCGGATCCCGGGACGGATGTGAACACTCGAATTGACGATCGAATTGTGCGACAACTCAACCGAGCGGACATCTCGCTGGATCGTCTGGATCGGGACTTGCGGACTCGCTTGAGTCAGGCGATGCGTTGAACAGACACATTGATCGCACGCTCAAGGGACGCTTGTCGGTGAATCGATTTCGACCATCGAACGACATCGCCGCAGAATCCACACTGGCAGCGGGGCAGGATTTTGCCCCTGAAAAATCAGCCTTTTTTCGTCTTAACCTAACATAACG
>CAZFDW010000006.1:27865-41826 GCA_964517865.1 uncultured Chitinophaga sp. | reverse complement strand
AGGGTCGTCGCCATCTTGAAATGGTCTCGATGCGCGCCACCAAGCGGCTCCGGGATCACTTCGTCAATCACACCCAGTTGTGTCAGATCTTTACTGGTGAACCGCAGGGCCTTTGCCGCTTTGTCAGCGTGCCTGGAACTTTTCCACAGAATTCCAGCACAGCCTTCCGGGCTGATGACTGAGTAGTACGCGAACTCAAGCACGGCGACATGGTCACCCATGCCGATCCCCAAAGCACCTCCCGAACCACCTTCGCCGATCACCACGCAGATAATCGGAACTTCCAGCGTGGACATATCACGCAGGTTGACCGCGATATTATACGCCTGACCGCGTTCTTCTGCGCCAATCCCCGGATATGCACCGGGTGTATCGATCAGGCAAATAATGGGCAAACCATAGCGACTGGCCATTTCCATCTTTTGCATGGCCTTGCGGTAGCCTTCAGGATGAGCACATCCGTAGCAGCATTCGTTGCGTTCTTTCAGGTTTCGGCCTTTCTGATGTCCGACGAACATCACTTTCCGGCCCGCCAATCGCGCAAATCCCGTGACGATGGCTCGATCATCCCCAAACGCCTTGTCTCCATGCAGTTCGACGAATTCGTCGAACACCAGTTCCAGATAATCGGGTGTTTGCGGTCGATCCGGATGGCGCGAGACCTGAACGGTCTGCCATGGGTCCAGATGCGCATAACGCTCACGGGTCATTTGAGTCAGTTCAACCCGCATTCGCCGCATGATCTCCTTTTCGGCCGGAGTGGGATCCAGCTGCGATTCGAGCTTCAAAAGTCGCTCTTCCAGTTCGTACAGTGGCTTCTCAAATGGTAACTGATGCAATGCAGCCATGAACTTGACCCAAACGGCAGACAAACAGAGAGCGAAACGATCACGCTGTCCCGACTGGAACAGCGAAGAATGCAACTGACCAAGGCACAACCGATCGTCGTTCCCCGAGTCAGAGTCACCCAACTTTACGGGATTTGCGGGTTTGTGAAAATGCCGTCACTGAATCCCGTCGCAAAACATCGGCGATTTCTGCCGATTATCGCAAGTAACCAGAATTACAAATCAGAAATAATGCGAGCTATGCGTTGACCTGATAATTTGCGTAGAACAGAACGAATGGCAGTTCTGGCTAAAACACGGACAAATTACAGGATATCCGGCAATTCCGTCATGAATTCCAAATCCGAATCCAACGAAGGATCGTCCGCTGCGGAGGTCGGCATGCGTCGTTCCAGGGGCAAGAGCACCGTTTTTGGAACCGGTGCTACAGGTGGATTCTGCAAATTCTGTTGCTGAGTTGCCGGGTTTGCAGCGAGTGGCTGCGGTACCTGGTGCGCTGGTTGCGGCTGGGCCGGCTGCTGAACCGGCTGCTGAGGCATTGGCTGTTGCATTGGAATCTGACCGGGCATCATTTGCATCGGCTGACCAGGCATTTGCATCGGGTACGGCTGCATACCCGGCATCATCTGGCCCGGCATCATCTGGCCCGGCATCATGCCTGGATGCATCATGCCTGGATGCATCATGCCTGGCATCATGCCGGGATACATCATGCCTGGCATAGGCTGGCCCGGCATTCCGTACGGCATCTGTGGCATCATGCCGGGTGCCAGTTGAGGCTGTGCTGCCGAAGATTTCGCGCCTACTTTCTTCACGGCTTCCATTTCACCGATCGGTGCCGTCAGCCGCCCACTCTTCTTCGGCTTGGCGGGTGCCTCCAGTCCACGCGACACGCGGTCCGCATCTGCCCGACTGTCCAGTCGCTTATCGACGCTCAGACTCTCATTGGCTTTCGCATCCTTAATTCTTCGCGAATTCAGCTCAGCCGGATCTTCTACAAAGCAGCGGACATTTCTAAAGAGAGACATGACTTCCCGCATCTCAGCCGGACGATCCTTAGGTTTCTTGGCGAGCAGTTTTAGTATCAAGGCATCCAGTTCCGGCGCGACGTTCGGATTCATGATCGAGGGCGGCGAAGGGGACTCGCTGAGATGTTTTGCCAGCAAATCACTGGGATTCAGCCCGGCGAATGGTACGACCCCGGTTGCTAATTCATAGATCGTGACACCCAGACTGTAGATGTCTGACTGCGGGGTTGGTGATTTCTTCAGGATAATTTCCGGGGCAATATAAGTCCGCGTCCCCATGATGTTCTTCTGCTTGCCCGCAACCATCTTCATCACACCAGACATGATCCGCGTGGCCAGCGAGAAATCGATCACGCGTACTTCTCCCGTCTTATTGACCAGAACATTGTCTGGTTTAATATCGCGGTGCAGCCAGCCTTTTTCATTCATGTGCACAAATGCCTGACACATGGCTTCCACAATTTTCTTCAGCCGGGACTGCGTTTCCGGAAGATTGCCGGAGATCTGGGTCTTCAAGCTGGGCGCGCGGAAATAATCCATGATAAAAAAGCCGTGATCCCGGTTTAACTCCAGCTTGTGGTATCGGATCATCGAGGGATGTTCAAACGAAAATCCAACCTTGAACTCGTGCTTCAGAATACTTTTTGCCGCCGAATCCTTCAGAGAAGCCGGAAGGAGCAACTTCATCGCCAATGGCACGGTGGAGCCAATCTGAGTCACTTCCCAGATTTGAGTGGACTTGCCCGTCGCCACACAGTTCTTAAGCTCGTAGCCACCGATGAGGTTTTGGTTTTCGCTCACGAGATCAGTCCCCCAAACGATTCTGTTTCACGAAAGTATCCGACGGTCCGAAATTGTCACGTCCGCCGTTCATGATAGGATAACGTCGCGTTTTCAGCGACTCTCCGGAGTATACGCAGGGCGACGGGGGGTGCGTGAAGTCGAAACTGCCAACTTACGTCATGTCGATGGAGAGAATTTCCGGTTCAGTTTCACGGCGTTTCCGGCCCGGGACCGTACCCGTCGCTGAATTGTGGATACTGCCGCGATCTGACATAGTCCCGGCGTGCGGCCATTGCAGATTCGAACGGATTGTGGAGTGCCTGCATCGTGATCCGGGGTCAATTGTCATCGTGCCCTGCCCTTACCACACGTAACTTTTGAGAGTTGTTTTATGACGCTGCCGTTTTCCCGTAGTCCGATCATCCGGTTCGTTCGTGGCACGATTGTCGTGGGTTTGATCTGTCAGGCTTGGACCGTAGTGGTATGCGCTGCGGATTCTTTTCAACACACGATGTTCGCAGGATCGCTCATCCAACCCGGCGATGACGACGGTGAGATTCTGCGACGATTTGAAGTGCAACTGCTGACGAACAATCAAACTAACTTCTTTCACGTCATTGATGATGCCCGCCATGGATGTCCGTGGTCCGATAGTTTTGGCCGCACAGGCCCCGCAGTCGGAACGGACACTGTTCAGCCGCATCTGGTCTATGACTACGATGGCCACGCGTATCTGATCGGCCTGCCACCGTTCGTTGTGGTATTGCCAGCGGACGTCGAGCCGGATACGACATGGGAACAGGCGGGCTGGCAAATGACGGCCATTGAGCAGCGCTCGGTCAACAACGTCCCGGCATGGATCGTGGAGGCGCGCGAACGTCGCGGTCGGCAACAGACATTGACGGTGGATGCGGCAACCGGCATGACGCTTCGGGCGGAAACCGATGTATTTATGGGGCAGGGAGATCAGTTCAAACTCACTCTCGCACGCTCATCGGGCAAACTGCTTGAACAAGCCGTATCAGACAGGGTCAGCGAACTGCAGAACGAACTGCTGGCATTGCAGACCACACTGAAACGACGCCCCGACGCGCATTTGAGCGAACTGTCAGCGCGACAGATTGCAGACGTGGTGGCTGCGACAGACCGCTTGACGGTCCTCGCCGCCGGTACACCCCTGGAAATGCTCGTGGATCAGATGAAGGCAGACGTTGAGCAACAACAGAAACGCCTGGCATCCACAGCAAGCCTCGCCACGAAGCTCATGAATACTGATGCTCCGCAGTTTGTCCTGTCGCTGATGGATGGCGGGACGCTGGAATCGCAGAGTCTCAAAGGGAAAACGGTCATCCTGCATTTCTGGGACTATCGGGATGCCCCGCTGTCTGAACCATACGGTCAAACGGGTTATCTGGAGTTCCTGTTCAACCAGAAAAAGAAAATGAATGTGACCGTCGTCGGCGTGAGTACCAATCCGGATCTGCAAAGCAAAGAGAATCTCAATCGTGGTCGACGATCAGTTCGAAAGCTTTCTGAGTTCATGAATCTGAGTTATCCGGTTGGTCACGACGACGGATCTCTGCTGAAATTTTTCGGTGATCCGCGCGAGTCCCGCGGACAATTACCACTGTGGATCGTGGTGAATTCAGACGGCAAAGTGGTGCATTATCATGCGGGCTTTTATGAGGTCGATGCCGCGCAGGGGCTGAAGGATCTGGAAGCCGTGTTGGCAGAACTGATCCGTGGAAAGTAATCAGCTCACGCGACAGATCAGCACTTTCAGGTATTCTGTTTCCGGGCATGTTACGCGGACAGGATGGTCAGCGGGTTGACCACGGTTCTCCAGTACCTGAATGTCGCGACCGGTCTGGCGCGCCACTTCAGCCAGCATTTCCTGAAATTCATCCCGACTCACAAGTCCCGAACAACTGCAGGTGACAAGGATACCGCCCGGCCTGAGTACCTGCAGACCCAACAGATTCAACCGCACATAGCCGTTAATCGCCCGATCCATCCCCCCGCGCGTGCGTGCCATGCGTGGCGGATCCAGAATCACAGCGTCAAACAACGTGCCCTGCCCTGCCATTGCTTCCAGTGCAGGACGCACATCGTCACGTTGCCATTGACATCGATCGGCGACACCGTTGAGTTCTGCATTGGCCTTCGCCAGTTCCAGCGCGGACTCAGAAGAATCGATTCCCAGGACGGAAGCCGCACCGCCAAGTTTCAGTGCGGTGATTCCAAATCCACCGGAAAAGCAGAAGGTATCGAGTACTTTCGCACCTTTCAGATACCGGCTCGCTGCAAGCCGATTGTCACGTTGATCAAGATAGCAGCCGGTCTTCTGACCCTGCTGCACATCGACACCGTAATTGACACCAAACTCATTGATAAACAAAGGCCGCGGAGGCTCCTGGCCTGACAGCAATCCATCGACGACGTCGAGGCCTTCCACCTCGCGCATACCTTTTTCGGTCCGCAGCCAGATTCCTTTTGGATGCACTTCGGTCTGCAGCGCCGTCAGAATCGTATCCCGATGCAGGAACAGAGCAAGACTGGTGAACTGGACCAGCAGAAATCCGCCGTAGAAATCCACCGTCAATCCGGACAAGCCATCGGCTTCGCTGAAGATCAGTCGGCAACCGGTGTTTGGAGAATTGAGATCAAACATTTCGCGGCGAGATTCGACGGCCTGATGAATTGTCGCTTGCCAGAAAGCAGCGTCCAGCGGCCGTTCGAGTTGCCACGAGTACAGCCTCACCACAATGCGACTGGTGGAATTGAACAGTCCCCAGGCGATGAAGCGGCCTTCAGAATTGACGAGTTTCGCAATCGTTCCTGCCGGCACGTCCGCCGACTTCATCCCGTTCACGCGGTCGATGGCACCGACAAAAACCCACGGATGGCGACCAAAAAAAGGTTGGGCACGTCGATTGCGCACGATGACTTCAACGAAACCGTCAGCCGGCTCAGATGCTTCGGCAACAGTTGAAACAACAACTTCCGGATCTGTCATAACTTTCAGCCATCACCGCGTAAGATGCGATGTTCCATTTCTTCAAGGTAAGCAAGAAGGCGATCACGTTCGTTCGCAAGGTGACGCACGCGCAACAGTGAACGCACCCGCGTGCGCAGTTCCAGCCGATTCACAGGCTTCGTGAGAAAGTCGTCACAGCCGGCGTTGACGGCTTTCTCAATATCTCCGGTTTCGTTCAGTGCCGTGACCATCAGCACCAGGATACCTCGACGCGCCGGGTCGCCTTTGATCTGTGAACAGACTTCATAGCCACTCATCCGCGGCATCATGATGTCCAGCAGAATCAGATCCGGCTGATGCTGATCCACCAGTTGCATTGTCTGCTGCCCGTCCGATGCCATCAGAATCTCGTATCCTTCATCAGCAAGATACGCTTCCAGCAGTTCACGGTTCTGCTGAATGTCGTCCGCAATGAGGACGCGAGAGGAAGAGATATCAATGTCTGAACTGCTACTGCTCATCTGGTCTGCCTGATGCTCGATGCGTAAAGGTTCCGGGCGGCGGATGGCAACCGCCCTGCCCTGCCATCAACGCCGGAAGTATAGAGAAAGCAACCTGCCGAGAACATGCCCAGCGGCAAGCTCCGCATTTATGGTGAATCAGAACGATCGAATTAACAGCGACCAGTCAGCAATACACTGCACAGCCCGATTTTCGCCAGCATCGTTCGCTTCGTCGGCTGCGGTCGGACGAGGTGCCCAGAAGCCTGCATCGGTCAGCGATTTGTGACTGAGCTCCAGCAGCGCCTTCGCCTGAGCTCCCCGAGTGGTATCCAGCAGCAGCACCGAGTGCCCTGCCCCATCGACGCCCTGAATTTCGGAACTGGAAAACCAGCCATCTGTCAGAGCAATGCCTCGAATCGTCGATGGTCCGCCGAAAGTACATTGCCACGCCATCGATGATTGCGAGCGATCGGCCACCACGACAATGCGTTGGAGATCGGCTCCGGCCCCCGAGACCAGTGCTCGAATCGTCGTCTGCACCAGCGGAATATCGTCCGTCGTCAACCGCGCCGATTCCGGATTTTGCGGAACAGCAACCGTCAGGCAATGCGACTTCAGGACAGGTCCCCAGCGTCGCACGATTTCTTCTTCGCTGGTATTATGGGCCGACACCAGGATGATGATGCCAGGCATCACGGGACCTGAATCCGACGATGAAAGGACGATACAGCGGCCGCGTTCTTCAAAGTTGAATTCGCGACGCGCGACGCCGCTTGTGGTTGACGAAGCTGCAGGTTTTCCGGCCGGGTCGCCTGTGGTATCCGCATCGCCGGGGACTGCATCCTTCGCTCCCGATGAAGGTCGCGATCGTTGAATCTGCGCGAGCACGATGTCGGACAGTGCAATCATGTTTTCCGGACGACTGCCAGCCGTGATCTCTGCAGTCTGCGTATTCGTTTCGCCGGGAACACGATATTCGATCCTCGCTACGGATCCCGGTATCAGCTCATCGACCGCGACTGCCAGTTCGGCGAGCGATTTTGTGCCGGCGGCGTTGAGCGACAGGACTTCGATTCCTGTCGGGAGATTCTTCGCAGACGTCGGCGAATCGTTCACCACAATCAGCGGTACTGAATCGCCGACATCCTGAATCGCCGCGCCGTTCTTCTGCAGAATTCCGGGAAGCCTGACACGAGGAATATCGAGCGGTTGTTTCTGTCCGTCCTCGTCCTTGTCAGCACCCTTTGTCGCATTTTTTTCTGTCGCATCCGCCGCCGCGTCCGACGACTCCGACGGCTTTGCAAGGCGAATGGGCAGCAGTCCAAGATACCCATGCGACACGGGCGGCAGCGATTCCATGAGCTCAACCGTCACTGTCATTTCTTCCTGGCCACGTCGAATCTTCAGGATCACTGAATCGCCGGCATAGTGCCGTGCGAGTGATTCCATCAGGACGCTGCTGCGTTCCATCGTCTGATCATCAATCGCCAGAATCCGATCTCCCTTGAGCAGTCCGGCGCGTGCAGCAGGACTGCCGGGAGAAACCCGATCGACAACGATGTCTGTTTCGAATGCGCCTGCGGGCACCAGGCGGATCCCGATTCTACCGGGTTGCAGATTCCGTCCGGAACGCAGCTTCTCAGCCGCCGCAAGTGCATCTTTGAGCGGTATTGCGAAGCCAATCCCGGAGTCATACCATTCAATTCCCGAATTGGCTGAGCCGCTGCCGCGGGGCGACAGTGGCACCAGTATTCCGGCAATTGTGCCCTTGATTGTGACGAGTGGTCCGCCATAGTTGACGGGCGACACCTTCGCGTCCGTCTGGATGGCCATCCCATGGATGCGGTTCAATGCGCTGATGATGCCCACGGAAACACTTGACGATTCAGGCGCATAGAAACGCCCCAGTGCGATCGACCATTGCCCGACTTCAACCGTATTTTCTCCATCGGCCACCGCAGGCGTCCAGCGACCCTCCTTTGCCTTCAGCAGCACGATACGTCGGACACTGTCGGTAGCAATGATGGTCGCATTCGTTCGCTTGCCGGACTGATCTTCGACAAGCACAGCTTCTGGATTCCCTTCCATCGCAAATTGACTTGTCAGGATTTCTCCGTCCTCTGAGATCACAATCCCGGTGGTCACGAGCGATCGCACCGCATCCCCATCGATCGACTGTTCACCGCCGATGACACGCAGACGAACAATCGACGGTTCGACTTTGCGAATGGCCGCCTGCACGGCCTGGCCGAGGTCGTCGGCGGATGCCGGTTGACAGGCAAGCAAGGAAAGCGTCAAGCCAAGCATGACGCGGTTGAATTGCAAGGTTTTCATAAATCGTTTAGCCCAATTGTACCGGCAAGCTGACGCATGCCGCTCCAATGCTCTCAATCAGGAACGCGAGGAGTATATTTTTGTGTAACCGCTCACGACATTTTGCGAATGACAGTTTAAACCACAGATGGACACGGATGAACACAGATTGATTGTTGATTTCTATCTGGGTCAATTTGTGTTTATCTGTGGTTGCTTGCGCAGGGTTCGTTCAGAGGCGTGGACTATATTTTTTTGGGGCACCGCAATCATCACCGCTGCACCGCCTTCATCTGAAGGTCATCCAGATCCAACTGGCCCTGAGCGCCATTCAGTCCGATGCGAATGATCAATTCCTTTGCATTGGATGGAACAATGACGGTCGATTTTGCATTCTGCCAGCCAAAGCTGCCTCGCCATTTTCCCAGCACCGTGGTGCCGACCTCGCGGCGGACGTTATCGTAAAAATGCACAACCACAGCCGCCTGTTCCGAGATTTCTCTGCCCGGCACGATGCCGTTGCATCGCACCCAGTAGTTCAGGTGCAGTGTTCCGACAGTTCGCCCATTAATGGCGGAACCCTGCAGCGCCTGTGAGATCAGGGCGGAATCCTTGTTTTCAAAACGTAAACAGTACTTGCCATCCATCGGCGAATCATCACACATGATGGTCTGCCGCTGATAGTGCCAGCCGTCCGGTTTTTCGTCATCATTTTCGTCGAGATCGAAGGAACCGTTAACAACCTGCGGACGGTCCGGGTCCGGCTGTACACGCCGACGTTCTTCAGATTCGCCGGTCATGGGTACGAACAGTGTCGAGGCCAGCCGCTCATCATTCAGTTTCCCGTTCTCTTTCACGAGTAGATGAAAGGACTGCTGATAGCGTTCACCGACCGGGATGATCATGCGACCGCCTTCCTGCAGCTGATCGATGAGTGGCTGCGGGATGTTCTCGGGCGAACATGTCACAATGATCTTGTCAAAGGGAGCGTGTTCCGGCCAGCCCTTGAAACCATCACCGTCAAGACAGTGCACGTTCGTGTAGCCCAGATCCTGCATTCGCTTCTCGGCCAGTTTTGACAGTGCAGAGACGATCTCAATCGTATAAACATCTTTGACAATCTGAGCCAGAACCGACGCCTGGTAGCCGCTGCCCGTACCAATTTCCAGAACGCGATCGTCTGGTTGCGGATCAAGCTCATTGGTCATGTACGCGACAATATAAGGAGGCGAAATCGTTTGCTGATGTCCGATCGGCAGTGCCAGATCTTCGTACGCCCGGACTCTTTGAGCGGACGGAACAAATTCGTGACGCGGCACGGTACGCATCGCCTGCAGGACAGCAGGATTGGTAATGCCTTCGCCCTCTATATGAGCCGTTACCATATCGTCACGTAATTCATCAAACCGTCGATTCTGCGCGACTGCACCCGTAGCCAACGCGCACGTGACGAACAGAGCACTCAACGTGATAACGCTTCGCGTTCGATGATTTGCCATGATTCAGGAATCCTCCGTCGTACCGATTTGTGCTGAGTGCTGAGTGTATCGTGTTGCGACCGTTCACAAAACTGCGGAAATTGAAGAGATATCCTGGTGGCATTTTTGCCAGCAAATTGTGTCAATCGAAAGACGCCTGTTTGATTAAAAAAAGAGCGATCAGGAATTCCGAAGGCGCAGAGTGTTGGCGTGGAATCACTTAGCGTTTTCAAGTCGAAAACGTGATCAGAATTCTGCCAACGTCGTTTGACACGGCTTCACACAAGGTTAACATCGCCGTCCGTTGAGTGAGTGAGTACTCGCGGACGAATTCTGCACTCGTCCGCGATCAAACCTGTAAACAAAACCAGTCTGTAAGCAACGCCCTGCCTTGATGGCGACGAGCGATGGAGTGCCTGCGCAAGCTGCGTGCTTTCGCGAATGCCCCTGTACTTGTCTGTGGCGAAGCTGTGCGCTGGTGACGAAGGAGGGGCGCATGACGCAGCCCGAAAGTCACGACGACATTCCAACTTCTGCCATCCCGCTGCGTCCTGCGCAGCCAGATTCAGAAGAGGCTGACAGCGATGATCTGACGGACGCCGGAGATCTGATTCAACAGGATCCTGTGGCCACACTTCTCGCAGCTTTGCGCGACGAAATCGGTGAACAGAACTTTCAGCACTGGTTCCATAAACGCACGCGCTTTCAAGTCTCTGGTGACCGCTTTGTCGTGTATGTCGCGAACCCATTCATTCTCAACTGGCTACTCCGTCGATTTCGATCTGCGTTGAACCGCGCGGCGCAGTGCGTGCTGGGGCTGTCGGCGTCCTGTCAGCTGGAAGTTGACGCATCGCTGCATTCAGACACGGTAACGTCAGCGAATCCCGAGACCGACGGCGTTGAAAAATCGGGCGCAGTTCAGCAGCACGGCAAAGCAGCATCCGGAGCGGCTGCTTCATCTTCGACTCGAATGCCTGCAAACGCCGCCGCGCAGGCGCCGTCTGAATCTGATCGTCCGGGTTCGTTGATTCTGCCGAACAACCGTCGGAAGTTTCGCAGTTTCGCATCGTTTGTATCGGGTGAATGCAACGATTTGGCAGCGCTGGCCGCGCGACAGGTCTCGGCCGCGCCTGGTGAGCGCTACAATCCGCTGTTTATTCACGGCGGCACAGGCACCGGCAAGACACACCTGCTGGAAGCCCTTTATACGGAAGCGCGTCGACAGCATCCGACAAAAAACGTGATGTATCTCACGAGCGAAGCGTTCACCAACTATTTCACGTCCGCGCTGACCTCCCGTACGGTCCCTTCGTTTCGACAGCGATTTCGCAATGTCGATGTGCTGCTCATCGACAACATCGAGTTTCTGGACAACAAGCGGGCGACTCAGGAAGAATTCCTGCACACCATCGTGCAGGTGATCGAACACGGCGGTCAGGTTGTCGTATCGTCTGATCGGCATCCGAGAATGCTCACCAAACATCGCGAAGAACTGACGACGCGTTTTGTCAGCGGTCTGGTCTGCCGCATCGAAGCACCGGATGAAACGACGCGCCACAAACTGGTGCGTTCCATGGTGGTGGGCACGAAAGCCGTGTTCTCAGATGAAGCGATCGACTACATCGTCCGCCGTCACCGCAATATGCGAGAGATCCAGGGCGCGATCAACCAGCTGGAGGGCCAGTTTTCTCTGACTGGTCGTCGGATATCACTAACCGTCGCCCGTGAAGTTCTGGGCGAAATGGCGGAGGAATGCCGACGTCTGGTGCGCATCAGTGACGTGGAAAAAATCGTGTGTGAAGCCTTCGGTGTGACGGCCGCAGATTTGCGTTCCGCGTCCCGCAGAAAAGCCATCGCCATGCCACGCGCGGTAGCCATGTTTCTGTCACGACGCATGACAAAATCCGCCTACCGGGAAATCGGGATGTACTTCGGCGGGCGAGACCATAGCACCGTCGTCGCTGCCGAACGCAAGGTCACCGACCTCGTCACCGGAGGCGCAACCCTCGACCTGCCAACCTCCTGCCCCGGTCGCACCTTTGGTGAACTCATCGACGAGCTTGAACAGCGCTTAATGACGCTGGCAAGTTAGGATGCGATCGTAAGAAGCAGCATCTGAAAAGTCGGCAGAGCTAATACCGAGCTCGAGGAGCTGTAGCGGGGGCGTTGCTGTCGAGCCGCTGGAGCGTGTTGTTGTATTGGTTGTCGAGTTGTCGTAGCTGGTTCTCGTACGTTGCCAGTGGGTTGACTGGTTGAACCGGAATGCCGGGACGCGGTGCGGTGGTGCCGCCGGCGGTTGCCGCATTTCCGTACTGAGAACCAGGCGGGTTGTTGCCGGAATATTTTGCACCGGCATCGCCCTGATCGAAGTAGTTCTGGCCGTTCTGAGGCGGCTGTTGCGGTGGCGAATTCAATTGCTGGATTTGCTGTTGTTGCTGCATCATCCATTCCTGAGCTGGCAATGTCGAGACTGGCTGGCCGTACATGGCACCGTTGATGACGCCGCTGCTTCCGGGAGGGCTCACATTTTCCATCCTCAGGGTTGCATCCTGCCGACCTGATCCCTGGCCAATAGGAAACAGAGATCCTGGGCCAGCATTCAGCCCGTCAAGCTGGATGTGCGCATTGTTTTGGCCTGCATTTGGAAATTGCAGGCCTGCGTTTGGATTCTGCTGGTTTGGCATATTCGCTGTCAATGGTCCGTTCGTATTTTCGTAGGCTGCAGCTCCGTATGATGTCACTCCAGGGGATGCGGCAGCATTGCCATTGGTTCTGTCGCCGGCTGATGCGACCGGAGGCTGACCGAAGCCGAATGGCTGTCCGTAACTCACGTCCTGAGTCGGTGGCTGAAACGATCCGCTCGGTCGCACGGCAATGACGCCGCCGGGAGTTACCATTGTGTTTACGGTCGATTGAGCAAAGTTATTGGTTAATCCTGTTCCGGATGGATAAATCCCGATTGACTGAGTCTCAGCCGCTGCCGGATTGACGATTGATCCGACGAATCGGTGCGTCTGTCGTCCGCCTCCCTGAAGGTCAACAGTACTGTCCTGACTGGGAACAATGGAATTGATGTCCGCGCTGGCAGGACGGATTCCGGGATCGTGTTCGGCGGGAATGTTGCTTGTGGCGCGGCGTTGTTCGGCGGCAATTCGTTCGCGGTTGGCTATTTCGCGAATTTCTTCGAACGATGCGTTCTCGGGAACAGGAGGTGCCGTCGCGGCCAGACTGGCAGTAGTTCCCGACGCGGCCTGTGATTCGAGCGCGGCGAGGATCTGAGTGACGTCTGCGGAATTTCCGTAGCGTTGGATGAGACGCTGGCGGGCGGCTTCACGATTTCCCTGCCGCATATCCAGAAGTGCCAGATTGGTGTGTGCGTTTTCATGATTCGGATTGAGCTGAACTGCCTGCGACAGATAACTCGACGCTTCGCTGTACCGATTCTGCAGCAGATAGGAATATCCGATGTCACAAAGCAGATTGGCGTCGCGGGGACGCGATCGCAGTGCCTGTCGATAATGGCTCTCCGCGTCTTTCCATTGTTCAGTCAAATCTGCCACCATCGCCAGACCGTGATGTGCCGTCGGGTCATCGGGAATCAGTTGCAGTACTTCCTGGTAGGCTTGCCGAGCGTCGGTGATGCGATTTTCCTGCATGGCTCGCTGTCCTTCCACGAGCAGAGCCTTGGCGCGATCTTCGGCGATCGGCGCTTCGATCTGTGTTGATTTTTCTTCAGCGTCCTCTGTCTCCCGGCGGACAAACTTTGGAAGCTGTCCGTCGTCCGTCACATCGGTCTTGTCCGCGCGGGCAAAAGGGTTCCACATTTTTGTGGCGCCACCATCGACCTGGCATCCGGTTGCAGAAATTGGAACTGCGGCGAGCAGAGTGAAGATCCACCGACGTCCTGACATGATCAGGTCTCCTGGCGGGTTTGTACGAGGCGAGTTGCAGCGCCTTGTCGAGAAACACGGCGGCCACAGTGAGAGGAGAACGACGAAGCGTTCAGACAGGAACCGCAGTTGTACCGGATT